>CACWOA010000042.1 GCA_902762395.1 uncultured Ruminococcus sp. | reverse complement strand
TCGAAACGGAGCCCCAGCCGGTTTCTTTATACAAATCATTTTTCGTCTTGTCGGGTGTGACATTCTGATTGAGATGCGGAGTGATAAAGGGCTTCACCGCCTGCGCAAATCCGTTATCAAGGCGGTTCAGCGTATGGTTCAGATTCACAACGTCTGCATAGGTGTCATAAATCTCTCCATGGTCATAATACGCCTGAAAGCTGCCGTCTTCGCTGTTCAGGTCGGTGATGACGAAGTAATAACTGTCGCTGTTGAATTCATAAAAATCGTAGGAGACTTGATAGGAACCATTCGGATAGTTCTTTTCGATGTAAGCTTCTATTTTGGGTTGATAGAGGGAAGGCGCAAAAGGATTGCCGTTAAAGCCAAAATAATAGTACAGCACGATGCCTATGAGCGCCAGCGCGCCGCAGTCGGCGGCGATTCGGTTGGGATGGGTTTTCTTCATGACGATCACCTTTTTCTATATGTCAGTCAACCAAATAGTTTGCAAGGTCATTGGGCGACTGTGCCGCGAGCAATTCCTCGGTCGGTACTTCTTCAAAATAATGGTCCTCACTGTCCGAATAGGTATAATAATCAATGCGGTAGCCGAGCGACCGCAGTTCCGCCGCGATATGCTGGACGCGCGTCAGAGAGGCAGCTCCGTCGGTGCGCAGACAGACGGTAATCAGCGTGGGAACCGGCATATTCTTCACATCAAACGTCATATCGCGATACAGGGCGCTGCGATTGGATTCATGATTCAGCCCCGTGACCGTGCCGAATCCGAATTCCCCGTTTTGATTCTCATCGCGCGGCTGTGTGTTGAGATGACGCTCCACCAGCGGGTCGATTTCGCCGCGAAAACCCTCTTCCAGCCGACGGAGAATGTTTTCTTTTTCCTCCACGTCAATCTCATAGGAATCCGTTACCTCACCGTCGCCGAAGGTTGCGGTAAAATTCCCGTCGGGGCTGTCCGGGTCGGTAATCAGACAGTAATAGTTTCCCGATTTAAAATTATAATGCGCGGCGGATATCTGATAACCCGCGCCGGGATAGGTTTCCTTTATATAGCGGGTGATCTGATACTTGCCATAGAGCGCGGATATCGGATTGCCGCAAAAGGCGTTGTAAAAAAACAGCACGACGGCAATCAACAGAACGGCTGCGACAGCAGCCAGAATTTTAATGGTTTTTTTCATTTTGATTTTCCCCTTTTTTAAAACCGATTGATTTGTGAATCATTTTTTCAATCCTCAAATTCCTTTTTACGATAGTTGGCAAGGTCGTCAAAGCTCTTCGCCGAGAGCAGGGATCCGACCGGAATATTTTCATAAAAATCTTCCTCAAATGACACGTCAAACGCGTCCACGCGATATCCTCCTTCTGTCAGCTCCCGTGCCAGCGTCTGCGCCGCGCTGAAGGTGGCGGATGAGTCTGTATAGGAATCGTACCACACAACCACCTCTCCCGGCAGTCGGCTTGGCTCAAACGCTGTGTCCAGATCCGCATCATCCGGCACGTTTCTGATCTGTACATTGATGTAATACTGATCGCCGGATGTAAAGTCATACTGACGCGCAAGAATCTGCTCTGCTGCGGGTTCTATCTGCTTTTCCAGCTTTTCCTCTAAGCGGTAGATTTTTTGTTCTCTCCAGCCGTCCGTCAATTCGGGACTTTCAAACCAACTCAGTGGCGCTATGGGGGTATTCCACATCAGACGAATGGTAAAAGAGTCGTTGCTTGGCTTGTCGATTTGATAATCAAACTCGTATCGGCTGAAATGAAAGTCGTAATAACAGGATTGATAGACCGCGTCGGGATATGTCTGTGACACATATCGGTCAGCCTGCCTCCGACCTTTTATATAGAGAACAGGGTCGCCGGAAAACAACATGATAAATTCCGCTGCCATCGCCACGATGATGACGCCGCCCGCCACCATCGCCGCCCGCACCGGGCTGTTGGATCGGGGTGCATCCGGGTCTTTGGCCAATCCACGCTGAAAAAGAAACGCGATCAGCGCACCCACCATGCCGACGAGAAAATAAGAATAGCAGCCCATGACCGCAAAGATCACTTCCATGAGCCATTCCCACGGTTTTTCATAATCCGCATATAGCATGCAGCCCATTAAACTGTTGAAAACGGAGATCGCTGCCACGATGAGCGCACCTTTCCACTGTATTGCCGTATAAGCGAAAAAGCCCGACAGTATCAGCAGCACGATTTCCAAAATACCGATGTCTCCGATCAGATAGGTAAACGAAGCACTGAAGCCGCAGAGAATGGCAATCACTGCCATTACGCGGGATTTTGTGATTTTATTTTTCATTTTATTTTTCTCCCTTCTAACGGCTAACGGCTAACGGCTAACCGCTAATGGTTATTCCTTGCGAAAGGCGTAATGCAGCAGCACCGCAATGGCAATGCCGATGAGCACCAGCACCGCTAATATTTCTCCGTAAGCAGAGTAGCCCCAAAGCGCCTCGCCAAACATTTCCTCATCCTCACCTGACAGCGTGTAGAGGACAGGTTTGACCACCACGCACATCAGAAATACAGCCACCGGCAGCAGGAGCGCTTTGCGCTTAAAGCAGAGATATCCCAGCGCGCCGACAAGCGGCATGAGGATAAAATTGTGAAATTGCAGATCCGAATCAATCATCATGACTCCTGCCGATGCGCCGATCATGATGAGAAGCGCGCCGAACAGGGCATAGCGCCGCCGCAGATAGGTGAGGATTTTCTTTTCCTCCGCGGTGCTGATCGGCGCGGGAACGGGCGGCTTGCTTGCCTGCGTCTTGTCCCACAATTCCCGGCATTCCCGGCAGGTTTGCAAATGCCGCGCCACCGCTCTTTCGCTGTCCTCAGAGGCGACGCCGTCCGCCACCAGCGGCATTAAATCCCGCACGATGTCGCATGTCATGATGACGCTTGTCTTCTCGTTGTCATTCATGGCCATAACCTTCCTTTCTTAATTCTTTCTGTAGATACATTCTCACACGATGCTCCACCACGCGGGCGGAGTTTTCGGAAATGCCCACCTTTTCTCCTATCTCTTTGAACGAATAGCCTTCCAGCCGCATGCGGAACACCGTGCGGCTGCGTTCGTCTTTCTGCGCGAGCAGCCTGCTGACAAGTTCCGCCAGCTCGCTTTCGTTTTCCACATCGGGCTGCACCATGCCCGCCTGTACGCACATCTGATAGAGTACCGTTTCCTCCACCGAAACGTATTTTTTCTCCTTGCTCAGATGCTGGTAAAACATATGTCTCGCAATGGCAAAGAGCCATGTTTTGACGCTGGCCTCTCCCCGAAAGGTGCTGAATCCGACGAATGCCCTGAAGAACGTCTCTGCCAGCAGTTCCTCCGCCTCGTCGCGCGCGCCGGTGAGACTGTAGAGATATTGAAATACGTCCTGCTTGTAGCGGTCATAGATGTCTTCAAAGTTCATTCGTTTTCACCCCTTTCATTCCATTAGTCGCTTTCAGGCGGATTTCGTTACAGGGTAAGAAAAAATTAAAAATAAAAAATAACAGCCTGCCGTGTGCGGCGGGTTTGGCAACGCGCGCTTGGGCAGACTGTTTGTTTTTTTGTTTTGTCAATGGTCGCTGTCGGACACCGGAAAAGCCGCCGCCAAAGCCGCCTCAAACTTTTCATGGCATTCCTCCGCCGTACCGTCCGGCACAAAGGAGAGAATCACGCTGCGCAGCCGCTTGAAGCGTCGGTTGCTCGGATTATAGCCGCCGCAGGTGCGGGACGTGCCGTCGGCATAGACCGTGATATGTTGTGAGGAACCGTCAAGGACATGCGGATCGGTGAGATCTTCGCGCAAATGCATGAAATTGACACGCGCGATCTCCGCCTGTAATGAGGTGATTTCTGTTTCGCTCAGTGAAAACGCCGCTTCCGCGGACACTTCCTGTTCCTCATAGCCGACATAACGCACTTGACGGTAGACGCCTTGGCCGCTGTTGTCAATCATAATCTCGATATGTTCGTTAAGTCCGAATGCTTCTGCCTCCGTGTAGGTGACGAGCGTTTCATCCGTGAAATCGAGATAATTCCCGCCGCAGCCGGTCAGAAACGCAACCAGACACAGTACGGCAATCCATGCCCTCCCCGGCTTTTTCATATCGGAATAGGATCAGCCCTGGAAGTGGTCGCTGAAATCGCCGTCGCTGTCGAGAATTTCGGTGCTGCGGAAACCGCGGCGGGTCTTTTCCTTCTCGACATTTTCGGAGAGAATGTTGCGGAATTCGCTGACATGCTTGATGTTCTTGATTTCGAGCATGGGGCAGGTCTTATCCTGCGAATGTACCTCGATGGTGCCAAGGCCGAAGAGCTTCTGGCTGAGTTTGCGCTTGACGCTGATATCCTGCACTCTGTAGAGAAGAATTTCATCTTCGTAAGAGCTGAGGAAACCCGTCTTGTAAATCAGCTTCTTCTCGGTGATCGCGTAAGTAGTGAACGAGAAAGGCAGCGCGAAAAAGGTGCGTCTTTTGCGTTCTTTGATGAGAACCGGATCCTGCTGAACCTGTTTTTTTGCCATAGTAAATACCCCCTGATTGATTGGTTACGAATATTATAGCATATAATATTGAAAATAACAACTAAAATTTCATAATTTTTTTGCAGAATTGTCAATTTCTGACGGTTGAAACGGTTTTAGCGGTCTATGCGAGCGGCTCGCACATCACAAATCCGCTGCCGACATCCGTGACCGTTGCCCGGATGATCTGCCCGCTTAGCTGCTGACCGCGAATGCGTGCGGGGGTGTAATTCTCGGTGTAGCCCTCGAATATGCTGGGTTCCACTTCACGTTCCGCAAGGAGATGCACGGTCTGACCCACCTGCGAGTGCAGAAACGCCGCCGCCGTAGCGGATGTGGCTTCGATCATGCGTTCGCTGCGGCGAGATTTTTCCCGTTCGTCCACCTGGTCGGGGAACGTGTCGGCGCGGGTACCCTTGCGGCGTGAATAGGCAAACACATGGGCGCGCGCAAAGCCGATTTCCTTGGCAAAGGCAAGCGAAGCGGCAAATTCCTCCTCCGTCTCGCCCGCAAATCCGACCATGATATCGGTGGTAATGGAGGGATTGTCGAAAGTGGCGCGGATTTTTTCGCACACATGGCGGAACTGCGCGGTGTCATAGTGGCGGTTCATGCGTCGCAGGGTTGCGTCACATCCGCTCTGGATAGCGAGATGAAACTGCGGACAGAACTTCGGCTCTTTCGCCAGACCGTCTATCAGCTCGTCGGGCGTGAGGTCAGGCTCCAGCGAACCCAGACGCACCCGCTCGATGCCCTCCGCGGAGGCCGCCGCCCGGACAGCCTCCAGCAGATCGCTGCCGATGTCGCTGCCATAGGCGGATAGGTTGATGCCTACTAAGACCACTTCCCGGTAATGCTTCCCGATGCGCTGCGCTTCCGCCCTGATTTCTTCGGGGCGGCGGCTGCGCACCCTGCCGCGCGCATAGGGGATGATGCAGTAGGTGCAAAAGCGGTTGCAGCCGTCCTCGATCTTGATGTAGGCGCGGGTGCGCTCATTCATGCCGCTGATCGAGGACTCGCTGCCGTATTCGCGGCTGTGGGAACCGATGGCGACAATGCGCTGGTGACTGCGCATGAAGTCTTCTATGTAGTCGAGAAGTCTGTCGCGGTTGGCATTGCCGATGACAATGTCGGCTTCTTCGATGGACTCGCATTCTTTGGGAAACGCCTGCGGCATACAGCCTGTGAGAATCATCACTGCGTCGGGATGTTCCCGTCGGGCGCGGCGGACAGTCTGGCGCACCTTTTTGTCGCTGGTTCCCGTGACGGTGCAACTGTTGACGATAAAGACGTCCGCCTGCTGACCGTCGGTGATCGGCTCAAAACCGTGCGCGCAGAGCATATCCATCATCACTTGTGATTCGTATTGATTGACCTTGCAGCCAAGGGTCGCAATTCCTGCTTTCAATTTTTTTATTTACCTCGCTTTTGTGATTTAATCGTACAGTTCATCGAGCAGCGCGTAAAGCCCGTCAATTTTCTCCTGCATTTCAGCGGCTTCCTTTGTCAGTTCCATGATCCTGGCGTAGTCCGCGCCGACTTCGGGCAGCGTCATGCGCTGGTTGAGTTCGGACAGTTCGGTTTCCAGCTGTTCGATGTCGCTTTCCGCGTTTTCGATTTGTTTCAGCCGCTTGCGTTCGGCGGCGGCGGCCTCCTTGCGCTGCTTGTAGTCATTGACGCGCTTTTCCTTTTCCTCGCCCGACGGCGCGGCGTTTTCCGCTGCCATTGCAGGACGTGCCGCGCGAATGGCTGTGAAATCGTCATAGTTGCCGATGTACTCGGTCACGCCGCTGTTTTCCATATAATAAATGCGGTCGGCAAGGCGGTTGATGAAATAGCGGTCGTGCGATACCATGAAAATGGTACCCTCGTAACAGGTGAGCGCCATTTCCAGCGCTTCGCGGGAGATGATATCGAGATGGTTGGTGGGTTCGTCGAGAAGCAGCAGGTTACAGCGCGAGAGCATGAGCTTCAGAATGGCGACGCGGGCGCGTTCGCCGCCGCTCAGATCGCCGATGTTTTTGAATACGTCGTCGCCCTTGAAGAGAAACGCCGCGAGACTGGAACGCACTTCGGTTTCGGTCATGCGGGGATATTCGTCCCACACCTCGTAAAGCACGGTTTTGCCATTGTGCAGCGATTCCTGCGTCTGGTCGTAGTAGCCGATATCCACATTGGAGCCGAGAGAAACATAGCCCTGCGTGCCGCCCAGCCGACCGCACAGCATTTTGAAAAGCGTCGTCTTGCCGCAGCCGTTGGCTCCGAGCAAAAAGACGCGCTCCCCCTTTTTGATGTCGAGGTTGACGTGACGGAAAATCTCCCGCGAACCGTAGGCAAACGCCAAGTCGGTGCCTTTTAACACATCGTTGCCGCTTTCAACGCGGACGGGAAAGTGAAAGCTGAAATCTTCGGGCAGCCGGTCTACCGCCACCAAGGTCTTTTTCAGGCGTTCGATCTGCTTGAGCTTGCTTTCGGCGGTCTTGATGTTCTTTTCGCGGTTCCATCGCCGCTGCTGCTCCACAATGCCCTCGATGCGCTTGATCTCGCGCTGGGTGTTTTCATAGTGACGGATGGCAATTTCGCGGTTCTCCGCCTTTTTGTCGATATAATAGCTGTAGTTGCCGCCGTAAATCGTCAGTTTGCGGTTTTCCAGTTCAAAGGTTTTGGATGTCACGCGGTCGAGAAAATAGCGGTCGTGGGAGATGACGATGTAGGCGCCGCGAAATGAGCGCAGAAAGTCTTCCAGCCATTCCACCGAGGCAATGTCCAGATGGTTGGTGGGTTCGTCGAGAAGCAGCAGATTCGCGCCCGACAGCAGCATTTTGCAGAGCTGTACCTTGGAGCGCTGCCCGCCGCTGAGGGTGTAGACCCCCTGCGAAAGCTGCTGCTCCGTAAACCCCAGGCCGATCAGCGCGGAACGCGCGCGGCTCTCGTAAGTCAGACCGCCCCGGTCGTTGTATTCTTCCGTCAGACGGTGCTGTTCCTCGATCAGGGCATCCATATCGCCCTCGCCCTGGGAGAGCAGCGTGTTGATTTCTCCCAGCCGTTTGTCAATGTCTTTCAGGTCGTCAAATACCGTGAGCAATTCTTCGAGCACGGTTTTGCTGCTGTTGATGGCGAACTGTTCCACATAGCCCACCCTGGCAAGTTTGCTTTTGCCGCAGTGACCCGCGTCGGGAGAATATTCGCCTGTCAGCACCTTGAAAAGACTGGTCTTGCCGCAGCCGTTCACCCCGACCAGTCCGATGTGGTCGCGTTCGTCGATTAAAAAGGAAATGTCGCTAAAAATATTTCTCGCGCCGAAGGAGAGTTCCAGTCCGGCGGCATTCATCAGCGTCATAATGCAAATCAACCTCATTTTACCAAATAATCAATGCTGTCAATGATTATAACAAATTTCCCGCACAGAATCAAGTTGTTTTTTCATGGGGATTGCCTTGTTTTGCGAAAAGATTTGTGTTACAATGGTTTTACGTTTTTATCTTTCAAGGAAAACAGCCAAAGGAGTGCATACTTATGATTCTGTGTCAGCAAATCGTTGTGGAGTACGACAAACACAGCCGGGGAGCCGAGGGCGCCGCCGCACGAGGGGCATTGCCGGAGGCGTATGAACTGCCGGAAGCGTTTTTCGGGCAGAACGGCAGGTGTCATTGTGTCTGCCTGTGGCAGAACGGAGCCGGTTTTACCCGACGGGACAGCACGCCGGATATTGCCTCGATCAAAGAATGGGAAATCGCCCAAAATGATGGTGTATATGATATTTACTTTACATATTGTTCTTCCATCGGCAAGCCTGTCCGTACCTTCCGGCACGCCAAAAAGCCCATTATAACGGAGTCAATGGATTATTTACAATTGCCTCTAAAGGAAAAAGCCTTTACATTGAATCGCGATTTGTTTTACGGCAGACTGCTGTATAACGGACGCCTCACGGATGTTGACACAGGAGAATGGTACTACCAGACAACGATTGTCAATCTACTCTTTACAGAAGACCGCTTTGAAAGGAATCTGTTTGTCAGCCGGCAGCCGGACGTGGTGTACCGCCAGCTTGAAAGGCTATAAAAGCTTAAAAAATGTTTTTTTCCGATCACCATGATTCGGCGCAAAAAGGATTGACAAACAGATAAAAAACTGTATAATCTTCTTATCAATCTGATGAAAACGCAAAGGAGTATTTCAACATGAGCCAATTGGATTTGCAGTACACGGTCAAGGAGACAACCCAGTCCTACAGAGAACATGTGAGCAGCGGAAACGTCAGCGATTTGCTGCAACATAACCGCCAGGTCGGCGTGATCTGGGCGGTTTTGGGGGGAATTTGCGGTCTGTTGATGGGAATGATGGGACTCATCGCGTTGTCTGAAAGGGGCTACGGGCAGGCATTCTTCTGTCTGATTATGTTCGGACTGATGCTCTGGCTCTTTATATACGGGCTTCGCAGCGCCAAAAGACCGGAATCCCATGTGACTTTCAAGCGCGATTTCCTTCAGACGCAGCAGACCATCTGTCAGAATACCGGCTGTCCCCAGCGTCCCTATGTTCCCCGGCAATGGGAGATTCCTTTCACGGCGTACAGTGAAGAAGCGCTGTCCGGCATTTTGCGCTATGTAAACGGCTGGGGGACGGACAACACCTGTCTGGTGTGCAACGAGTATGTGAGAACACGCCGCACCACCGCCATACACAACGCCTTTATCTTTAATCTGTGCGAAAGAGGACTTTATCTGATCCCCCTTTTCAGCGATAAAAACGGCGCGCCGAAAGCGTATGTGGATTTAGCGCAATTCATTCCTTCCGAAGATATAAAGCGCGTGCGGATGAATCCCGTCAATGGGGACGCCTGTCGGATCAGCGTTCAGTTCACCCGCCCGCTGTGGAACCAGAACCAATACAGGATGTTCGACAGTTGGTCGTTTTTGGTTTCCGAAAGCATTGACGGCGCGGATTTTCACAGGGTCAATGTGGCAAAATTAAAGTCATCCTGCCAATAATGCAGTGCGTGAATGATTGATTTTTTATATAAATTTATCAAAAACGCTTGCAATTATGCGCGACTTGCTCTATAATATTCTTACAAAAAGATTTAAGGAGGGGAAGTCATATGGCAAAGACCTTCCGACAGTTGCGCAACGACTGGATGGACAATAACAAATCCGATGCAATCAATTACTGCATGCCTGTCAATATCGGCGTGATCTCGCAGAATATTGACAATCCGGATGAAAAACAGATCAACGCCGCTGTGGAAAAAATCATAAAGCAATTGGAACGCTGGTTTGGTAAGTTTTCCGCCAGAATCCGTTCCGGGAGTCATCATCAGTTGATCGTGATGAAGAGAGAAAACGATCCGCTGGCCGACACGATTGCGCGGCATCTGATCGATCATTACAAGGCGATTGTGGTGACGGCTTCGGAGCAGGCTATCAAAAAGTACTGCTGGATTACCATTGCTCTCTGGGACGGCACCACGGAGAATAATGACGTATATCCCGCCATCAAAGAGATTCTCAGCACCATCAACACGGTTGAAGATGACTATCAGCTCCGGTTCCCGGAAAACCGACCCGTTTTCCAGATCGTGCTGCCATTGTCCCGTAAACACCCGGAGGATATAGATTACTCTGTCCGCGAAATTTACCC
>CACWOA010000041.1 GCA_902762395.1 uncultured Ruminococcus sp. | reverse complement strand
CGAGTCCGAGTCTGCGTCGGTCAGCGAAAGCGAATCGACCAGTGCCAGCGAGTCCGAGTCCGCTTCGATTAGCGAAAGCGAATCGGTAAGCGTCAGCGAGTCCGAATCCGCATCGGTCAGCGAGAGCGAATCGACCAGCGCCAGCGAATCCGAGTCTGCATCGGTCAGCGAGAGCGAATCGACCAGCGCCAGCGAGTCCGAGTCCGCATCGGTCAGCGAGAGCGAATCGACCAGCGCCAGCGAGTCGGAATCCGCATCGGTCAGCGAGAGCGAGTCGGTAAGCGCCAGCGAGTCCGAGTCCGCATCGGTCAGCGATAGCGAATCGGTAAGCGCCAGCGAGTCCGAGTCCGCATCGGTCAGCGAGAGCGAATCGGTAAGCGCCAGCGAGTCCGAGTCTGCGTCGGCGAGTCCGAGTCTGCGTCGGTCAGCGAAAGCGAATCGACCAGTGCCAGCGAGTCCGAGTCCGCTTCGATTAGCGAAAGCGAATCGGTAAGCGTCAGCGAATCCGAATCCGCATCGGTCAGCGATAGCGAATCGACCAGCGCCAGCGAGTCCGAGTCCGCATCGGTCAGCGAGAGCGAATCGACCAGCGCCAGCGAGTCCGAATCCGCGTCGGTCAGCGAAAGCGAATCGACCAGCACTTCGATTTCCATCAGCGAGTCGCTTAGCACGAGTGCCTCCATCAGTGCTTCGATCAGCGCGAGCGAGTCGGCTGCAGCGGATAAGGGCGGCGTAAAGACAGGCGACACCTCCGCGATCGGGTTGTACGGCATGGAAATCATCGGTGCTTTTACCGGTATCGGCGCGGCACTCCGTTCCAAGAGAAAGGCAAAGCAGGAAAAGGAAACTGACGGTGAGTAAGTAATGCCGTTCCGTCGTTCTCTCCTCTTTTGCATATTGTATAATCAGCGATAATCCGTGATACCCTGTGAAATCAGTAAGGGGCAGGTGAGTGTAAACTTGCTTTGCTCCTTACTGATTATCACTATTATCCTTTTTTTGGGGTTTCGTTACATCATTTATTATTTCGGCAATCTGACAGGCTGTCAGGCGGTCTGCCGGATTGCCGAAGTAATATATTTCGTTATTATCAGACGCTGCGGGGAAAAGCGGCGTCCGGAATCCACCCAGACATTACGGGAGATGAATATGAAAATCCGATTGAAGCAATTCACCCGAAAAGGGCTTTATTCCTTAGTCATAGTTCTGATTTACATAGCAGGGCAGAATATCCCGCTGCCGTGGATCGGCATGAACCCCGCAGACGGCAGCGGACAGCAGAATATATTCGCGTCCATTCGCTCGGTGCTGGGAAGCAGCAGCCGTATCACATCGATTTTTCATCTGGGACTGATGCCGTGGATGACCGCGTCGATCCTGATGCAGTTGGTCAATTTTACCCGTTCGAGGAGGAAGCGACTGCCCAACACCGATATGAAGCGATTTACCCGTCTGCTGGCGGTGGCGCTATGCGTGTTGAACGCATGGCTCGATTCGGCGGGGATGGATTTTGTGTCGCTGGTGGGCGGCAGCGTGACGCTGACACGCATGGCGGTGACGGCAGTGCTGACGATGGGAACCGTGGCGGTGATTTTCCTGTCCGAAAAGAACAACGACAACGGCGTCGGCGGCATATCGCTCTTTATCTTTATCAATATCGTGAGAAATACCGAGGCGCTGCTGGTCGGAAAGGCAGCGGACGTCGGCGCGGGACGTGCGGCGATATTCGGACTGCTGGGGTTGATTGCCGTCATTGCGGTGGTTTTTATGGAGGACTCGGAATTCCGTATGCCCTCGCAGAAAATCATGATTTACAATGAAATGGCAGAAAACAGCTACTTTGCCCTGAAATTTGCCCCTATCGGCATCCAGCCGCTGATGTATGTCATGGGCTTTTACCTCGTCCCCTGCTTTTTGCTGGATGTGCTGTCCCGTCTGTTTCCCCATGTCGCGCCGCTGCGGTATCTGTCGGACAACATGGGCTATTCCAACCCGGTGGGACTGACGGCGTTCTGCCTGTCGTATGTGTTTGTCACGGCGGCGCTGATCGCGGTATTTGTCAGCCCGGAAGAAATCGCGGATGAAATGCTGCGGGGCGGCGAATGTCTGGTGGGACTGCGTCCCGGTCGGACGACCGAGCGTTATCTCAAAAAGGTGCTGACCGTGATGGGAAGCGCCAGCACGGCGGTGATTCTGCTGCTGCTGGCGGTACCGATGGGGCTGGGCATTGCGTGGAATGTGGACACCCGCATTTCCTCCCTGCCCATGAGCGCCATGATTCTGGCGGGCATTATCAAGAGCATCCGACAGGAAATCGTCTCCCTGCGCGTACTTGATCATTACAAGGAGGTATTCTGAGTATGTACAGCTTTATCCCCGCATGGTATTCCGACAGCGCGAGCATGGTCAAGGCGGCGCCGACGTGGCTGAGCAGCGGCGACGGCATGGAATTTGACGATACTGTCAACCAACTGCGCGTGTTTCATATGGCGGGCGAGCAGGCGGAATTGCTTCTGCCGGGCTGTATGCCGGAGCTGCGGCAGTTCATGCACCGGCAGGGCATCGACGATATCCCCTGGTGGTCGGCGTTTGATGTGATACAGAATATCCATTCCCGCGCGGCGGGGCTGTTTTCCTATCTGGACTATCGCTGGCCCAAGGAGATGGAATGGTGCCATACCCCCTTTCTGACGGCGGGCTATCTGCATGATAAGCTGTATGTCAAGGTCAATTACGGCATCGGCGGTCATACGGTGCGCCTCGATTGGGTCAGGGATGACAGGGTGTTCCGCAGCGACGAGATGGACGACCGCGGCTTTGTTTCCTACAGTACCTTTTTTGAAGGCGGCAAAGCGGCGGAGCGCCTTTATTTCGATCAGAACAACCGCCCTCAGATCGTGGAAAATATAGCGGAGGGCGGGGTGAATGTCTGCCTGAGTGCGCGCAACCGGTTTGCCAAGGCGCACTATGCCTCGATGAGTGAACTGGTGGAGGAGATTTTCACCGCGCATTTAGCCGGGAAGGAAGACCGTCAGCTGATCGCGGCGTTTGACAGGCGGCACAACGACCTGGTTGTCAGAGCGGGGAACGGCAAAAAAATGGTCTGTTCCTTTTTCTCGCAGCGCAACAGCGCGGCGGATATCCGCCCCGGCGACGCGTTTGTGGCGCGTGCGGCGGCAGTTGTGACCGACACGGAATATCTGGCGGAGGCGGTCAAAGCCGCCTGTCCGGAACTCACCGGTCGCGTGCTGGATATTTCCCCCTATGACGCGCGTTTGTCACCGGGCAGCAGCAATCATATCCGTGCGCTCAAGGTGCTGTTTTATGTGAATGACTGGTACGCGGGAGAGTGGAAGCCTTATCTGTCCCGTGTGCTGCAATATATGACGACCAACAGGGACGTCGAACTGACGGTCGGGCTGGGGCGGAATGCTGCCGACCGCGTGAGCTTTGACAGGGTAGAGGAAGAAATCGGGGAACTGATGGACAATCTCGGCGTGGAACTGGTTTTTGAGGACAGAAGCAAAAATATCGCGGAAAACGAAGAGGAAAGCGCCGGGCATCCGCGTATTTCTGTCAGAAAGTGCAAAAACGAGCTGCAAATCATGGAACTGATGAAGGACCATCGCCTCATCGCGGACGTCAGTTCCCAGCCCGACCTGTATTTGCAGATTGCGGGCGTGAGCGCCTGCATTCCGCTGCTGCTGGGCGCGGAGAGCCGTTATGTGACGGAGGGCGAAAACGGCATGACCGTGACAACCCCCGACAGCATGACGGACGCGCTGGCGTATTATCTGGAGGGACTTGCCAACTGGAACCGCGCCATGGTCGCGTCGCTCCGCCAGATCGCGCAATACACTGACGGCAGCATTACGGCGGAGTGGAAACAAGTGATGCAGAGTGAAGGCGCCATGGCGTAATCGGGTGATAGTATGAAGAAAAAAACAGAAGTGATACAGATCGGCGCGTCCGATTGGCGGGAGCAATATCCCCTTCCGTCCGGCGTAAACTGGCACTACCGCTCATCCGACGACCCCACACGGGAAACGGCGGAAAGCGAAGCGGCGGACGGCAAAAAAGCGCCGAAGGATTTTGATGTGGTGATTCTCGACGGCACCGTTGACGAGGAATATATGCCCTACCTGCTGACGCTCGGCGCGGCGTATGTCTATTTTTATACCGATCGCGTACCCATGACGGAGGGACTGCGCAGGCTGATCGACCGCAAGCTGGCGGTGCGGCTGCCCGATGAGGAAATCCCCGCCTTTTTGCGGCGCATTCCGATGCAATATTTTCGCGGACAGGAGGGCAGCAAGCTCAAGCCGGGCATGATTCTGGCGGCGCGTGACCTGCAATCCAAGGTGGTCACCGACGGCAACCGCTGCGTCTGGGTCGAGGACGATTTCGGCGACACGCTGCGTCCCGTGTTTCAATGGAAATACAATATCACGCTCCGCAAGGAACAGCCCTTGGAACTGTGGCTGGAATATACCAAATCGGGCGACGTGACCTTTGCGTTTAAGGTCAGGCTTTTTCAGGACGGTTCGCTGTGCGAACTGCTGTGGACAAAGGTGTTTACGGAAGAAGAACTGTCGCAGCCGCTGGTTTTCTTTGACGGACAGGCAGGCTACCTCGCCTGTGAGGTGCTTGCCAAAGGCAAGGGAAGGCTGGAGATGGGAAACCTTCACTTCCGGCAGTCCCGTCTCGACGCGGGACAGTTTCTGGCGGGGGGTGAGCGGCACGCCGACCCCACCCGACGGGAATTTATCAGCTATTTTGACCCCGGCGATCTGAAGCCGCCGCTCAATGTCTACTTCTCGGGCTACCGCACGGCGGAAGGCTTTGAGGGCTACTTCATCATGAAGCGCATGCAGTCTCCCTTCCTGCTGATCGGGGATCCCCGTCTCGAAGGCGGCGGATTCTACATGGGTACGCCGGAATTCGAGCAAAGCATCGTGGATGTCATACAGGCCGCGCTCGACCGGCTGGGCTTTACCCGTGACCAGCTCATTTTGTCGGGTATGTCGATGGGAACCTTCGGCGCGGCGTATTACGCCTGCGACCTGCTGCCCCATGACGTCATCATCGGCAAGCCGCTGATGAATATCGGCAATGTCGCCGCCAACGAGAAGCGGCTGCGTCCCGGCGGATTTCCCACTTCGCTCGACGTGCTGCGCAGCACCATCGGCGGCAACACGCCGGAGGACGCGGAGCAGCTCAATGAGCGCTTCTGGAAGAAATTTGACGCGGCGGATTTTTCGCGCACGCGTTTTGTCATCAGCTATATGTACCAGGATGACTACGACATGACGGGATATCCCGACATCCTCGCCCATTTGCAGGATCGCCGCGTGCCGATTGTCAGCAAGGGACTGGAAGGACGGCACAACGACAACACGTCGGGCATTGTGTCGTGGTTCATGAGCCAGTACCGCCGCGTGCTGCGCTCCGACTTCGGCAAGGAGGTGAGCGCCGTATGACGGAATATGTGCTTTATACCGTGTATTGGGACGATATGAACGACAGCACCTATCTTTACGGTTCGTCGGTGCAATATCTCAACAAGCGCTATGTCTCCTTTGAAAGCCTCATGATGCCCGCCGGCGTTCCCATCAAGGAGTGGGATTCCTTTACGGACTTTCAGGCGGCGCGGCACGAACCCCGTCTGCCGCTGCTGAGACCGGGGGAGCGCTACGTCTTTCGCGTGTTCTGCCGTGACGAACCGCGCGGCACGGTGTTTTTCCGGGTGGTGTTTTACGACCGCCAGAACAGGCGGATTTCCTCCTGCATTCTGAAACAGCGGCAGGAAAGTTTTGTCTGCCCGCCCCACACCTTCCGCTACGTCATTCAGATGGTCAACGGCGGCGCTCAAAAGGTGCTTTTCGGCTATTTTGAACTCTGCGCGGAAAAGCACGCCGTGATGCACACGGTTGACCGCCGTGACCAAAGTGAAAACACGCTTCATGTGTTCGTTCCGGCGCACAGCGGCAGGGTGCTGCGGGTGACGGAAGCGGCGCTGCCCTCCCATCTGCGCAATGTCACGGTGCTGTCCCCGCTGTTTTTCGCGTCGCTCCGGTCGGAGCAGCGCAGGCTGATGCGGCGGCTGCAAATGCCGTCCTATGACTGCGTGTGCTTTCATCTGGAAAATCCGGCGCACGAGAAATATACAGAGCGATTGGAACAAATCGAAAAGAAACTGAAACAAGTAACGATGGAGTATTGGAATCGGAAAGATGATGAATAATTCTAACAACGAACGGAAGCTGCTGCGGCTGCGGTCGGTACTCAAAAAGGTCAATGCCCTGGCAGCCAAAATGGAAGGACTTGACGACGCGGCGCTGCAAGCGGTCAGCGACACACTGCGGCAGCGCATACGCAGCGGCGCGTCCGACCGGGAGCTGCTGCCCGAAGCCTTCGCCGCCATGCGTGAGGCGATGAAGCGCGTCATCGGCATCAGTCTCTTTGACGTACAGATCATGGGCGCGGCGGCGCTGTATGACGGCATGATCGCGGAGATGAAGACGGGCGAGGGCAAGACCTTCACGGCGGTGCTGCCGCTCTATTTCAACGCCCTGCACGGGCGCACCTCCTTCCTTGTGACCACCAACAGCTACCTTGCCATCCGCGACGGCTGCCTGCTGCGCCCGGTGTATGAATTTATGGGTGTGAGCGTGGCGGTCAGGGATACCGACCCGCCCCAGCCCCGCATGAAAGCGGCGGTCAAGCGGGCCATCTACGCGGCGGATGTGGTTTACACCACCAACGGCACGCTGGCCTTTGACTATCTGATCGAAAATCTCGGCGTGAGCGCGGACGACCGTTTTCTGCGTTCCTTTGACTTTGCCGTGATCGACGAGGTGGACGCGGTGCTGCTCGACGCGGCGCAGATGCCGCTGGTCATTTCGGGCACGCCCCGCGTGCAGTCCAATCTTTACACAAGCGCGGATTACTTTGTGACCACACTCGAAGAAAACGTCCATTACCGCCGTGACGGAGAAGATCTCTGGCTGACCGACAAGGGCGTGGAAAGCGCCTGCCGGTTCTTTGCCATTGACGATCTCTTTGACGGTGAACACTACGACTTTGTGCGTCATATCATTCTGGCACTGCGGGCGCACTGCAATTTTTCGGTCAACAAGCAGTATGTGGTGGCGGACGGCAAGGTAAAACTGCTCGACGGCAACACCAGCCGCATTATGGAAAATACCAAGCTGCAAGGCGGTCAGCACCAGGCGATTGAAGCGAAGGAAGAACTCAAAATCTCCCAGATGACCCGTGCCATGGCGTCGATCACCTTTCAGGATTTCTTCCATATGTTTGATAAAATTGCCGGTATGTCCGGCACCGCGCTGGTCAATCGCGCGGAATTCAGGGAGATTTACGGACTCGGCGTGGTGAGCATTCCCACCAACAAGCCCGTCATCCGTGTGGATCTGCCCGAAGTCTGCTTTGCTACGCTGGAGGAGGAACTCGAAGCGGCGGTGGACTGGATTGTTCAGCGCCACGAGACGGGACAGCCGGTGCTGGTCATCACCGCCTCGATCAATATGTCCGAGATTGTCTCGGAGCTGCTTCTCGAAACAGAGATTCCCCACAGCCTTCTCAACGCCCACAGCGTCGCCAAGGAGGCGGCGATTGTGGCGGAAGCGGGGCAGTACGGCAACGTCACAGTGGCGACCGCCATGGCGGGGCGCGGCACCGACATCAAGTTAGGCGACGGCGTGGCACAGCTCGGCGGTCTGGCGGTCGCAGGCGTGGGCAAGATGGAAAACAAGCGCCTTGAGTTACAGGCGAGAGGACGCGCCGGACGGCAGGGCGATCCCGGCGTATCGCGTTTTTTCGTGTCCGTCGAGGACGAGACCGTCATCAAAAACCGGGACAAGCTGCTGCTGCCCGACCCGGCGCAATGCGCCATGCTGCCGGAATGGCGGCTGCGCATGACAATCAACCGGGCGCAGCGCATCAGCGACGAAAACGGACGGGAATCCCGCAAGACCACCCGGCTCTACGGCGAGAGCGTGAAGGTGCAGCGCGAGAAGATTTACGCGGCGCGGCGTGCAGTGCAGGACAGCCGCATCTACACCGACGAACGCTGTCTCAAGGAAGAACAGGCGCTGATATGTGAATTTCTCGGCGACGGGGAAATGCCGTCGGTGCAGGAGATCGTGCGTTTCGCGCTCGATCATATCACCTACAGCATCGACGCCTATCCCGACAGCGACGAGGTAAGCACGCGGGAGCAGGCGGAGACCTATCTCACGGAGCTGGCGCGTCGGCAGCTCGCGGAAAAGAACGCGCAGCTGTCGGATGACGCGCTGCGGGAGACGTATTTCCGCATTATGACGCTCAAGGCGATTGACGGGTGCTGGATTGAGGAGGTTGACTACCTCGAACAGCTCAAGCACGCCATGACCGCGCGGCAGTACACGCGGCAGAACATGATACACGAATACCACCGCGAGGCGAGCCGTGCCTATTGTAACATGTGCGACAGAATCAACCGGCAGGCGATGAAAAACATCATGCTCGGAGAGATACAGATCAACTCGAAGGGCGAGACAGAAGTCGTTATGCCATAAAAACGAATCCCAAAGGGGGCATTTGATGACGGTTTACAATATCAACAGAGGCATCGGCTGGGCGAGCAGCGGCGTGGAATACGCGCAGGCGTACCGCGCGAACCTGCTGCGTCGCGTTGGAGTGCCGATCAGGTTTATTTTTACGGATATGTTTCGCATGGAAAACATCGAGCATATGACCAAAAACATCGGCTTTGAAGATCACGAGGTCATCTGGCTGTATTCCTACTTCACCGATTTTCCCATCGAGCCGACCACCTACACGCTGCGGCAGCTCGAGGACACCTTTGCCGACAAGCCGACTTCCATGGTGCGGGACAAGAAGGTGGTGCGCTACAGCTTCGAGGACAACCGCTATGCCAATGCCTACCTGCGCTTTGAGGGACAGGATATCGTGCAGCGCGTGGAATATGTGTGCGCGGGCAAGCTGGTGCGCAAGGATTACTACACGAGCGGTCGGCTGTTTTCGGAGTATTATTCCCCTGTCAATAACGAAGCCCATCTCTATCTCCGCCGCTTCTTCAACAGGGACGGCAGCGAGGCGCTCTGTGAAATCATGGACGGCGAAACCGACCTCTACCGCGTGGGAACCAAGCTGTTTTTCTCCAAGCCGCGGTTTATCGCTTATTTTATTTCCTGTCTGGGACTGACGGCTGACGATGTGCTGATCATCGACCGCGCCACTGAAATCGGACAGGCGGTGCTGCATGAACACGGCGACTGCCGCATCGGTTCGGTGGTGCACGCCGAGCATTACAATGAAAACCGCACCGACGACGACAACATCCTCTGGAACAACTACTACGAATACGAATTTTCCAACGCCGACAAGCTGGATTTCCTCATCACGTCCACCGACGCGCAAAAGGTGATTCTCGCTCATCAGATGGAAAAATACCAGCATATGCGCCCGCACATCGTCACTATTCCCGTGGGAAGTCTCGACGAGCTGAAGTATCCCGACGGTCCGCGCCGAAAGCACGCGATGATCACCGCTTCCCGTCTGGCGGATGAAAAGCACATCGACTGGCTGGTGCGTGCCACCGTGATGGCGCGGGAAAGCGTGCCCGACATCTCGCTCGACATTTACGGCATGGGCGGCGAGGAAGAGGCACTCAAATCCCTCATCAAAGAACTGCGCGCTGAGAATTATATTCACATGATGGGGCATCATAAGATGGACGACATCTACCGCAACTATGAGGCATACGCGGCAGGCTCCACCAGCGAGGGCTTCGGACTCACGCTGATGGAGGCGGTGGGTTCGGGACTGCCCATGCTCGGCTTTGACGTGCATTACGGCAACCAGACCTTTATCGCCGACGGGGAAAACGGCTGCCTGATTCCCTACAATGCCTCCGACAGCACCACCCGCAAGGTGGCGCAGCTCGCACAGGCAATGGTAAAGATTTTCACTAAAGCCGACATTGACAGCTATATCCGTAAATCCTACGAAATCGCGGAGGATTACCTGACCGACAGGATTGTGGACAGATGGCGGCGGCTTCTGCTGCCTGACGGAATCGGCACTGGCGGCAACCACGAGAAAAAGGAGGCTTCGCAGGCATGATACTGCTGATGGAACAAATCGGAGAGGACGCGGGCAATCTCATCTATTCCCTCGACACGGCGGACTATGCGTATGAGGCGGTTTCCATCCATTACGACGGCTTCCTGCCGGACGGCGCGGTTTCGCCCTATGCGTACTACGTGTTCGGCGGCAGGGATACGCCGGACGAACCCGTGAAGCCGCTCTATTTCGACCGCCTGCCGGTTCCGGCGCTGTGGGAAATCGAGAGCAGCAACAATTCGGGCGAGCTTTTCGATTACGAACAGCTTCGGGCGCGCATTTTCTATGCCCCTCCCAAGGAGAATCGCTTTGTGCGCATTGTGGACTGGCTGGACAAAAACGGCAAGGTGCGTTTCAGCGACCATTACGACAAATACGGCAAGTTCTTTGCCCGCACCGTGCTCGACAGAAACCAGAAGCCGGTGCATAAATCCTATTTCGACCGCCAAGGCAAAGAAGTCATCACCGAAAATCTTCTCACGGGAGACATCATTCTCACGGAGAAGGGGCGCAACGCCTTTTT
>CACWOA010000040.1 GCA_902762395.1 uncultured Ruminococcus sp. | reverse complement strand
CCATCATCAATCAGCGTGCCAATATAGCTGCCGGAGCGCTCCAAAATCAAGGGTTCTTCTCCCTTTACCTTCAAAGCGGCATTAATCCCCGCGACAATGCCCTGTGCGGCAGCTTCTTCGTATCCGGAGCTGCCGTTGAATTGTCCCGCACCGTACAAACCGGGAAAATCCTTCATTTCCAAAGTTGCCCGCAGAGCCAAAGGATCGACACAGTCATATTCGATGGCGTAGGCAGTGCGCATGATCTGGACATGCTCCAGTCCCGGAATCGTTTGATACAACGCAATCTGCACATCTTCAGGCAAGGAAGAGGAAGCGCCCTGCAAGTACATTTCTTCTGTGTTCAGTCCGCACGGCTCAATAAAGAGCTGATGGCGCTCTTTTTCGGAAAAACGCACAATTTTATCCTCAATACTTGGGCAATAACGAGGACCGATACCGTCAATTTTGCCGCTGTAGAGGGGGGAACGATGGATATTATCCAAAATTACCTTTTTGGTCTGTGCATTCGTCCAGGTAACGTGGCAAACCACCTGATTTTCCAGCTTTGCATCAGGGTTTTCCATTGTATCATAGGAAAAAGGGGTAATCCTTTCATCGCCTGCCTGCACTTCAAGCTGACTGAAATCAATGGAATGCCGGTGAATGCGGGCAGGCGTGCCTGTCTTAAAGCGTCGGCAAGGGATTCCCATTGCGCGAAGGCATTTTCCTAAAGAGGTAGCCGCAAACATTCCGTCAGGTCCTCCCTCAAAACTGACGTCCCCTACATAAATGCGCCCGCCTAAATACGTCCCTGTCGCCAGAATCACACATTTGCACTGGTAAGCGGCGCCCATTTTTGTGACAGCTTCCCAGCCATATTCCCCCTCAACAGGGCGTATTTCTGTTATTTCCGCCTGTTTTAAGTGCAGATTCTCCTGCAATTCGAGCGTATGCTTGATCCGAGAGGAATACATTCTTCTGTCAATCTGGGCGCGCAGGCTGTGAACAGCCGGACCTTTGCCTCGATTGAGCATACGACTCTGCAAGAAGGTATCATCCGCCGCACGTCCCATTTCGCCGCCGAGCGCATCGACTTCCCTTACCAAATGTCCCTTTGCAGTACCGCCAATGGACGGATTACAGGGCAAATTGCCTACCGCATCCATATTGATGGTAAAAACAACCGTCTTGCATCCAAGCCTTGCCGAAGCAAGCGACGCCTCGATTCCCGCGTGTCCCGCGCCAATGACCGCCACATCACAGCGATCCGCTAAAAATTCCATGCATTATTACCGCCTTTATTATCATTTTCCGACACAGAACTGATGGAATACCGCATCCGTCACAACGTCAGTAGCCCTCTCCCCTGTCAGCTCCAGCAAAGCCGCTACAGCGCCGTCTAAGGAGACGTTTACCGCGTCGAGGGTAAATCCGATATCCAGCGCATTTTTTGCTTCGAGAAGCATTTCAAGGCATTGGCGGGCGCATTGCAGCTGCCGTTCTCCCGACAGAATACCATCCGCCGGATTTAGCTCAGCCACCCCAAGCAAGTCCGCAATCGCGTCCGCCAGCTTATCAATACCGCTTTCATCCCTCGCTGAAATATCGACGATCTTACCAATACTGCGGCGTATTTCCTCTATATCCAACTGCTTTTCCATATCATTCTTATTGATGACCGCCACACAGGGTTTTCCCTGTAAATTTTCAAGAAGCTTTCTGTCATCCGCATCCAGCGGAAACGAATTGTCAAAGACCGCCAGCACCAAACCTGCGGCATCCATACGGCTGACAGCCCGCTCCACACCAATACTCTCCACAGGATCCTGCGTTGCATGAATCCCTGCTGTATCGGCTAATCGGAGAATGACATCTCCCAGAACCACCTTTTCTTCCACAATATCCCGCGTCGTTCCGGCAATATGGGTGACAATGCTGCGTTCGCAACCGACCAGACAGTTCATCAGCGTGGATTTGCCGACATTCGGCTTTCCAACAATGACGGTATCCACACCGTCACGAATGACACGACCTGCGTCGCCCTCCGCGATCATCTTTTGCAATTGGCGGATGGTGTTTGCTAAATCGGCTGACAATTGCTCCGTATCGACCGGAATCAGATCTTCCTCCGGATAATCCGCCCATGCCGCTAAATGCGCGGCATACCCGGTGATTTTGGCTTTAAGAGAATCAATTTTATGCGCGAGTTTTCCTTCTCTCGCTGACATCGCTGCTCTCGCCGCCTGCTTTCCCTGTGCGCCTATGATGTCCATAACCGCTTCCGCCTGCGTGAGTGACATTTTTCCGTTTTCAAAAGCACGGCGGGTAAATTCTCCCGCTTCCGCCAATCGTGCGCCGTTTTCCAGCACTGCCCGCAGCACCCGGCGCACGATGTACAATCCGCCGTGGCAGGACAGCTCCACTACGTCCTCGCCCGTGTAGCTTTTTGGCGCACGGAATACCAATGCAATCGCCTCGTCCAGCACTTCGCCATCCTGTACAATATGCCCGTAGTGCGCCTGATAACCATCCGATTGTGCAAGCTTTTTCCGGTCAGCCGCACAAAACACACGGTCAGCAATGACAGCGGCATCTTCGCCCGAAATACGGACAATGCCAATGCCGCCTGCCGCCTGGGGTGTGGAAATGGCAGCAATTGTATTTCCCATTTTTGTGTTTCGTCCTTTCTGTTGCGTTTTTATCAGTCCGTTATCTATTATATCATATCAGGCAGCAAATGCAACGGCTTTTCGGGAATTTATTTGTTTTTCCCCCCTGTTTTTTTCTTCCACATGAAACATTTGTGAAAGTTGTAAAGGGAATGTTTCATGTGAAACATTGCTAAGAGTCAATAAACGGATTGTTTCATGTGAAACAATCGCAACGCCATTTATTCATGTTTCATGTAAAGCAAAAATCCCGACACAGCATTTCAAAAGATGCCGTGCCGGGAAGGTGCGTTTGTGGAATAACAATCAATTATTCTTCGTTTTCGGAATGATATTCTATCTTGCCATAGGTGAAGCTGCTCTCATAGTCGGTCTTGGGAGTGGCAGGTGTACGGTTTTCGCTGTTGTTGTAACGGTCATACCCGTTTCTGTCGTGATAACCGCCTCTGTTGTAGCCGCCCCTATTATTATAGCCACCCTTATTGTAACCGCCGCGTCCGCTTCTGTTGTAGCCGCCCTTATTGTAGCCGCCGCGTCCGTTTCTGTTGTAGCCACCGCGGGGAGAACCGCTGCGTTCTCTGCGATTGTTAAGCTTGGCATATTTGACGGGCATACCGTCCGCGCCCTCGTCAAGTCCCTCCGGACCGATAACAACATGCCGCTTTTCATTCTCGCCCACGGACCAACTGGTAACGCCTTCAATTTTCTGTACTGCCGTATGAATAATGCTGCGCTCATAAGGCGTCATGGGCTCAAGCGCAATGTTTTTCTGGAGCTTAACCGCCTTGTATGCCGTTTTGGAAGCGACGGTTTCCAATGTCTTTTCGCGCTTTTCTCTGAAATTCTTGACATTCAGCGATACCTTGAAATATTCGTCGCAGCAGTTGTTTGCACAAAGGCTTACCAGATATTGCAGCGCAGTCAGGGTGTCTCCCCTGTGCCCGATCACAACTCCTAAATCATCATCGTCACCGTTGATATTCAAAATGGTGCGTTCATCCGTTACCTCATCCGTCACTTCGAGGTTCTTCACACCCATTGCTTTGAGAATCTCGGTCAGATAATCAACAGCCGCCTGTGTCGGCGTCTTCTTCTGGGGTTCTTCCACAAAGACTCTGACCTTCGCATCTACTCCGCCGAAAAGACCAAGGATTTTTGGCTGGGGCTGCTCAATAACTTCATACTGTGCGCTCTCCGTGTCGATACCGAGCTGCTCGCAGGCGCTTGCAAGCGCTTCTTCCACGGTTGCGCCGGTGACTGTTATTTCCTTCATTTCAGAAACTTCCTTTCATTGTTAAACGAGACTTCATTATCGCTGCAAGGCATTACTTTTTCTTTTTGCCCTGGTAATCAGACGAAGATTTTTTATTCTGCCCGGCGGCGGATTTTTTCTTCTTGCCGCTGTTCTTCGGCTTTTGTGAACTGTTCTGCGGCGCTTTGGCTGCTTCCTTTTCCGGTTCGCTTACAGAATAGTTGGGAGCGAAATGCCGGACGCCCTTTGTGGCATTCACCGCCTTGATGACTTCTTCCTCTTCCAGGGCAATCTTTGCCATTCGCTGCGCCTCCGCCTTTGCGTTGAGAATGGCGGCATTATAATATTTATGCACCACCCAGCTCTGCAAAGGAGCAATCATGCTGGAGCAGGACCAATACAGCGCCATAGCCGAAGGAACCGACAGCGAAATCCACGCCGACATCAGACCCATGCTCACGCCCATCATATTCGGGCTGCATCCGTTCATCTGCGGCTGGTTAGCAGTGCCGTTGATCTTGTTGGAGAGGAACATACCGCCCGCACTCGCGATAAACACCACAAATGTCAGAATAATGGCGGGATTCCAGAACTTCGCAATGGAGAGAAGGTCGATGCCGAGAAAATTGAATCCCTTGCTCAGCTCATAGATGGGAGCGAGCGCATCGGCCTCGGCAGCCGTAAATCCGTATTTGGCATAATTGCCGCCAATATTTCTGACCGCCTCAATCACGTTGATCTGCGAATAGTAGGAGCTGGTCGTGGAGGTATACACATCGCTCAGTGTCTTGACACGCGCTACAGCCTCCGCCAGCACGCCTTCCGTCAGATTTTGGTGGAGCGTGCAGGTGATGGGCATACAAATCGCGCGGTAAAGGCCGTAAAAGACCGGCAACTGAATCAGCATTGGCAGACAGCCGCCCGTGGGACTTTGTCCCTCACGTTCATAGAGCTTCTGAACTTCCTCGTTATACCGCTGCTTGTCGTTGCCGTACCGCTCCTGCAGCTCCTTCATTTTCGGCTGAAGCCGCTGCATACCCGCCATACTCTTTTGCTGATTGATAGTCAGCGGAAACATGAGCAGTCGGGTGAAAACGGTAAACGCAATGATGGCGACACCAAAATTGCCGAAAATGTTGTTGAAAAACATCAACACATAACCGAAAATTTCGCCGATAAAGTTAAAAAGTGCATCCATTTTCTGATTAACTTCCCCCTGTTATTAAATTTTCAAATTGAGAACCTTTCTGTCCCCTTGCGTAATATTTCAAAGCGAGATTGACCAATAGCCTGCTATCAGTAAATAGTAGATAAATAAAATAAATTCATAAATAATAAAAGGTAAAATCAAAATTTAAAAACGGCATAAAGATGCAATCTGCTGATTTTTCGCGCCGATTCCACGATTCCGCGATTTCACGATGACACCGGTTCACGGCTGCACGTCCTCATCCCCGCCATCCGGCGCAGCGTCAGGCTTGCCGCGAGAACGGCAGCGGATCTTCTTTTCGGGAACCGGGTCATAGCCGCCCGGATTCCATGGGTTGCAGCGCAAAATACGCCATGCGCCCATCGCTGTGCCGCGCACCACCCCAAAACGCTCGATAGCCGTATAGGTGTAATGGGAGCAGGTGGGATAGAATTTGCAGCGCGGGGGCGTATTGGCGGAGATATTTCTCTGATAGAAGCGGATGAGCCAAAGAAAGAATCGTTTCATCGCAGCACGCCTGCCTCCTTCAGATGCTTTCTCATGACCACCGCAATTTCGGTGCTTTTTTTGTAAACGGTGGCGGTGCGCGCCACAAAAACCAGATCCCAGTTGCCCTGCAACTGAGGGTAAAGCGAACGATACGCCTCCCGTATCACGCGGCGTGTACGGTTGCGTGCGACAGCCTTTCCGATTTTCTTTCCAGAGGTAATGCCGATTTTAATGCCGCCATATTTCTTTTTAAAGCAATACGTTACTAAATACGGCGATACATAGCTTTTTCCCCTGTGATAAGCGCGGCGAAATTCATAATTTTGTTTGATGACCGCATATTTTGCCATTGTGCAACCATTCCCTTTTTAAAAACAAAGGCCACTTGAAAAAGTGGCCCTGCAATGAACATCACTCGATAAAAAACGACACGCATGATGAACTTGTTTGTGTCGAAGCCTCCGCCGCGGCGGCAGCAGGCCTGCGACACGAATTTTTCCGTTTCCGGCGCCGCCTTTCCGTTTGACACGGAACACGGCACAGGAACACGGCTTGTCAAAGAAAGCAACAGATTAATAGGTCAGCGTCTTTCTGCCCTTTGCTCTGCGTCTTGCCAACACCTTGCGACCGTTGCTGGTAGACATTCTCTTGCGGAAACCGTGCTCAACCTTTCTCTGACGCTTTTTCGGCTGGTATGTCCTTACCATTGCGTTACCCCCCTTTCAGGTTTTCAAACCAAAAGCATACTCATGTATTATAGCGCATTTTACCCGAAAATGTCAATACAAAATTTCATTTTCCATACCTGATTTTAGCAAAAGACGGTTGCACAAGGCATCTTAATTTTCAACAGGTTGTGCAAAACTCGGTTGAATACCACAAAATATACCCGTTCTATAGATAAAATATCCAAAAATACACCGTATATTTATATATAATATTCATATTCTTCCCTTTTTTCTGACAATTTGCTTCTATAAGTTTTGCACAAAAGTTACTTTTACATTTCTCAAAATTCCTATGTCAAATTCTATTGTCGTATCAAAAATTCAATGGTATAATAAAACAAGTGTAAATTATACGATTTCAGAAAGGAAAAATGTCATCGCTATGGAAATCAATCAACTCTGGGATAATGTATGCCAAAAGCTGCGGGATCAGGTCAACGATATCATTTATAATGTATGGATCGAACCGCTGGTGCCTTACGATCTCATCAACGGCAACGAGATTGTCATCATCGCCCCCTCTCCCCTTCACCGGAACGTCATTTTAGACAATCACATCAGCACCAAGATCGAAAACGCCGTTTACAACACCATCGGCTTTGAGGTCAAGCTCCGCCTTCTCGTCAAGGGCGAAGAGCTGCCGGGCGTGAGTCTTCCTGCCGCCCAGCCGGAAGAGGTGAAGGAAGGAAGCTGGCAGGAGGAAGTCAAAAAATACGAAAACAAGCAGAACGGCCAGTCCGCCGAAGCCCCCTCCGCGCCGCGTCGGAGCGAAGAAGGGCAGATGTATTCCTCGCTCGATCAGTCCAACTACGAATACACCTTTGACACCTTCATCGTGGGTTCCTCCAACCGCTTTGCGCACGCCGCCAGCGTGGCGGTGGCGGAAAATCCGGGCGGCGCCTACAACCCCCTTTTCATCTACGGTCCCTCCGGCATGGGCAAAACGCACCTTCTTTTCGCCATTCAGAACGCCGTCCTCAAAAAATACCCCGACAAAAAGGTCAAATACATAAAGGGCGACCAGTTCACCAATGAACTCATCGAAGCGATCGGAAAGGGACGACAGAACGAATTCCATCAGAAATACCGCTATATCGACGTGCTGATGGTGGACGACGTGCAGTTCATCGGCGGCAAGGAGCAGACGCAGGAAGAATTCTTCCACACCTTCAACACCCTGCACCAGGAGCACAAGCAGATTGTACTGACGAGTGACCGTCCTCCCCGCGAAATTCAGACGCTCGAGAGCCGCCTGCGTTCCCGTTTTGAGATGGGACTTTTAGCGGACATCCAGCCGCCGGATTATGAAACCCGAATCGCCATTATCAAGCGCAAGGCCAAACAGTGCAACATGGAAATCAGCGACGAAATCGCGGAATTCATCGCGGAGCGCCTGAAATCCAACATCCGTCAGCTCGAAGGCGTCGTCAAGCGCATCAACGCCACCTACCAGCTCGACAAGGAGCTGCCCTCGCTGACCATGGCGCAGAATGCCATCCGCGACGTGATGAACGACGTACAGCCCACTCCCATCACCATCGAGCGCATCATCGAAGAAGTGGCGCGCACCTTTGAAGTCACGGCCAAGGACATCAAATCCCCCAAACGCGCGGCGCAGATTTCGCAGGCGCGTCAGGTAGCCATGTACGTTGTGCGCGAAGTCACCAACCTCTCCTATGAAGAAATCGGCAAGGAATTCGGCAGAGATCACTCCACCGCCATCTACGCGGTGCAGCAGGTCGAAAAAAATATGAAAACACGCCCCGACTTCCGTAACACCATCAACGACCTTATTAAAAACATTAAAGTAGCAGCGCAGTAATACAATTCGGAATGCGTAATTCGTAATGCGTAATGAAGGCGGACGGAACCGTTACGCCAATACGCCACACCCAAAGACAGAAAAAGCAACAGCATCCCCCCGCAAAATGCTGTTGCTTTTTTATACTGATTTTCTATGCCATCGCTATGCAAAAGACGGTCAAAAGGCGGTGAAACGACGGTGGAAACCCGATGGAAAATCTCCGGAAAACGCAAAAAGCCCTTTCGGAGTCTTCCACCCTTTCTTCCACAATCAACGTGAATAACGGTGGAAGTTGGTGGATTGTGAAAAAGTGTCGAAAAAAATTCCAACAGAATCTCACACATTATGCACACGCCAAAAAAACCCGGAACTGGCGGAAATCCAGGTATTCCCGGACTTTTCCACCAAATCCACCGCCCCTACTGCTGCTACTGTCCTTTTATTATATTTATTTTTATATTTATATTTTCAAAACCGCACTCCCTCGTCCCTGCCGAAACGCACGGCGTCTTTTCCACAGACAACTCACTGTATTATCTGAAAAATACCGCAACCACTCTCATGATTTTCAGGGAATTTTCTGGAAAGTATTGCAATTATCGGAAAATCTGAATATAATAAAAAGGTTAAAAAATATCTTGAAAACAACAGGATACAGAAAGGATTCTCTGCCATGAAATTCAAATGCAACCGTGAAATACTGTCCGACGCAATCAGCAAGGTCTCCCGCGCCGTTGCGCTTCGTTCCACGATGGCGGCGCTCGAGGGCATCTATTTCCGCACCGAAGAAAGCGCCCTCTATATCTGCGGCTACAATCTCGAACTGGGTATCTCCACCAAAATCCTCGCCAATATTTACGAGGAAGGAAGCATCGTACTGTCCTCTAAGCTGTTCTGCGAAATTGTCCGGAAAATGCCGGGTGATGAGCTGGAAATCACCTGCGGGGAAAATCTCATGACCACTATTCATTCCTCCGAGGCCGAATATTCCATCATCGGCATCTCCGCCTCCGATTTTCCGGAACTGCCCGTCATCGAGAGCGAGCGCAGAATCTCTCTGTCACAGGGACTGCTCAAATCCATGATCGGTCAGACCCTCTTTGCCGTAAGCGATAACGACACCCGTCCTGTCTGCATGGGTTCTCTTTTTGAAATCTCCGAGGACAAGATCCGCATCGTATCGGTGGACGGGTTCCGTCTGGCCATGCGCACCGAGCCGATTACCAGCACTTTTTCCACGTCCTTTATTGTTCCCAAAAAGACACTCGAAGAAATTCTGCGCCTGCTGGAGGATTCCGACGAAAAACGCGCTGAAATCTGCGCTACCCGCCGTCATATCGAGTTTGTCATCAACGGATGCGTGATTATTTCCCGCCTGATTGAAGGGGAATTCCTCGATTACAACAACGCCATTCCCGCCAACAACCACACGGAAGTGCGGGTCAGCACCCGCTGCATGATCGAGGCGAGCGAACGCATGGGGCTTCTCATCAGCGACGCGATCAAAAGCCCCGTCCGCTGCGTATTCGGCGATGATTCCATTGTATTCAACTGTCGCACAGCCGTAGGTTCCGCCACCGACAAGCTCCGCGCCGAGGCGCCCAACGAACCCATTGAAATCGGCTTCAACAACCGCTATCTTATCGACGCGTTCCGCGCGGTTTCTTCGGATGAAGTGCGTCTGGTGATCGGTTCGCCCGTCAATCCAGTGCTGGTGCTTCCTCCCGAAGGCGACAATTTCCTGTTCCTCCTGCTCCCTGTTCGTTTGCAGAAGAACGACTGATGTAGCTTTATATATATTATGCCGCCGCGTATTAGTTGATGTATGATAAATGAAAATTTAGAGAAATAAAAAAGAAAAAAGCATAGCGCAGCGCATAATTAGCGAGCGAATGCGAGCGTGGGAGTCGAGGGGGACTGGTTCTCCTCGCGGGTGCAGGGCAGCGCCCTGCTGGGGAGTGGGGCAAAGCCCCACGAGTGAGGCGAAGCCGAACGAGCAAGACGCGCTTGGTTTTGCAGCGGGGTTGGGCGAATACGGGGAGGTTCCCTATACGAATTCGCCCGACTGCCTTCTCAATCGGGGCTCGTTCCGCTCGTTCGGCTACGCCTCACTTGTGAGGGTCCTGCCCTCACTCTCCCGCAAGG
>CACWOA010000039.1 GCA_902762395.1 uncultured Ruminococcus sp. | reverse complement strand
CGGTCATTTCAGCCTGTATATGCCGGCGAAAGAGGACTTCTTTCTCGGCATGGAGCGGATGTATAAGGTGAAGGTCTACGAGAATTTCTATGTGGACAAGGAGGCGGACAACGGCAGCACCGTGCGCTTTTACAAAATGCGGGGCGACGTCAACCTCGCCGACCTTCTCGACGGGACCTTCCCGTCCAAGGTAAGCGACATTGCCATTGACCGCCTGTATGCCGAAAACAACGATCTGTCGATCGGAGACGCGTTTAAAGTCAACGGCAGAACCTATCATATCTGCGGCATTGTGGCGCTGAGCGATTACAGCGCGCTTTTCAAGAACAACACCGACATGATGTTTGACGCCAAGCAATTCACCGTCGCGCTGGTAACGGACAACGATTTCGACGCGTTCCCACTGGTTGACCGTCATTACTGCTACAGTTGGGTAAATGATGACCGCACCCTTTCGGACGACGAATGCAAGGATAAGGCGGAGGAACTCATGGAATGGCTGGCCGACCGCGCCATTCTCACCGACTTCCTCAAACGCGCCGACAACCAGGCGATTATGTTCACGGGAACCGATATGGGCAGCGACAAGGCGATGATTATTGCACTGCTGTATGTGGTGATGGTGGTGATGGCGTTCATTTTCGCGGTGACGGCCACCAACACCATTGAGCAGGACGCGCCCGTGATCGGCACGCTGCGGGCTTCGGGCTACACGCGTGGCGAGCTGCTGCGGCACTATATGGCGCTGCCGATCATCATCGCCATGATTGCCGCCGTGCTGGGCAACCTTTTAGGTTATACGGTGATGAAAGATTACTTCGCGCAGCTCTATCTGCACAGCTATTCGCTGACGAAGTATATCACGGCGTGGAGCAGCGAGGCCTTCTGGCTGACCACTGTGGTGCCGATCGCGATACTGATTGCGGTAAATGCGGCGGTGATTTACCGCAAGCTGCGGCTGTCCCCGCTCCAATTCCTGCGCCGCGACCTCAGCGCCAAGAAGAAGAAAAAGGTCATGCACCTTTCGAGCAAACTGCCCTTCCTCTCTCGCTTCCGTCTGCGGGTGATTTTCCAGAACATCCCGTCCTTTGTCACGCTCTTTTTCGGCATTTTGTTTGCCAACCTGATTTTGCTCTTCGGTATTATGATGTCGCCGCTGCTGGCGGAATACAAAGAGCAGGTGATCGACAGCAAGATCTCCGAGTACCAGTATATTCTGCGTGCGCCGGTCTCCACCAGTGACGCGAAGGCGGAAAAATACTGTGTGGGTGAACTTCTCGACAAGGATTACAGCGAGGAAATCACGATCTACGGCGTGAAGAAGGACAGCGACTACCTCAAAGACGAGATTCCCACGGGCAAAAACGAGGTGCTGGTATCAGAGGGATACATTGCCAAATACCACCTTGCAGTGGGCGGCGAGGTGACGCTCAAGGAGAAATACAGCAGCAAGGAATACACCTTCAGGATCGCCGACACCATTCACTATCCCGCGTCGCTGACGGTGTTTATGAGCGACACGCAATTCCGCGACGTATTCGACAAGGACGACGATTACTTTACGGGCTACTTTACCGACCGCAGGCTTGACGATATCGACGACGCGTATGTCGCATCCGTGATCACCGAGCATGACCTGGTTGTCGTAGCCGATCAGCTCGACGATTCGATGGGGCTGGTGTTCCCGATTATGGGAGGATTTGCGATTATCCTCTACATGGTAATGATCTTCATGCTCTCCAAGCTGATACTGGAAAAGAACGCGGGCGCCATTTCCATGACCAAGATATTGGGGTACAACGGACGCGAAATCGGCAAGCTCTATCTTTCCGCTACCGCGTGGGTGGTGCTTCTGTCGCTGTTTGTGACGCTGCCGATTGTCAGCGTACTGATGGAGTGGATTTACGGCGTGTTCATGCTGGAAATGCACGGCTGGATGGATTTCTTTGTGGCGCCTGTCACCTATGCCAAGATGCTGGCCATCGGCGTGGTGTCTTACTTTGCGGTGAGCCTGCTGCAATACATCCGCATCCGCAAAATCCCCATGAACGAAGCGCTGAAGAATAACGAGTGATTCGGCGTAGAAGAAAAGGCAGCGGGAAGTAACAGGATAAATAAAATCCTGTGTAAAATCAGCACACAGACAGTGGGCTGTTGCCATCCAAACAATCAATATAGGATGGCGGCAGCGGCAGCAAAGCAAATACGTCCGCAGGGCGTGTTTGCTTTGCTTTTGTTTGCTTTGCTTTTGTTTGCTTTTGTTTGCTTTGCTTTATTTACTTTTATTTTATTTACTTTACTTTGTTGCATTTACGCTGTAAAAACAAAGGTTTCCGCTGCAAATACACTGATGCCAAAAGAGAGACGTGTATTTATGCCGCAAAAATCGGCATTCCTACAATGCAGCGGGGATTACCGCGATAGAAACGGGTATGTTTTCAGCATAAATTCCATCCGACTGCCATCAAAAAACCGACCCTCCCGCATAGCTATAGGCAGAGAAGGTCGGTTTGGTTTTATCTGAAACGATTAAGCGTTTCGTCGTAGGCATAGCCGATGTCAGCGAGATTCGCTTCGAGTGCGGCGCGTTCCACATCCATGTCGTCGCACAGCGCATCGAGCGAGGCATACTGGTCTCTGAGTTTCATATTGATGACGCTGAGAAGCATCATTTTGTCTTTTGGCAGTTCCAAAACAAACACCTCCGTCTGTCCGTCAAGGTTCCCTCCGCAAAATTACGCATTACGAATTACGCATTGGATTTAAAAGTCTTCGTCATCGTCTTCTTCGTATTCATAGGAGTAGTCATAGCTGCCGTAGATGGGGACGTCTCCGATCTCGTCGTCATCGTCTTCTTCGTTATCCGGCAGCATACTCAGTTCGCCGCTTTCCGAGATCGTGTAGCCGCCGTAGTAGTTGGTTTCGCGTCTGCCGTCATCGTCGTGAAAATCGTCGTAATCCAGCACATCTCCGATGTCGTCGTCGGCAGCGCTTTCCTCCAGTTCGGCGTGATACAGCACCTTGTCTTCGTTGTAAGTCACGTCCTCGTCGTCCTCATCGTAATCGTAGTCGATCAGTTTCTCCTGCGCATTGACATCCGTGCCGGAGAGGTGATGATAGGTGCCGTCACTGCCGAGGCGGCGCGCCTTGACGGTGTCGCTCCAATATATGTCGATGTCCGACTTGATCTGCCTGAATACGTCGGGATCCTCGATGGGAAACAGCAGTTCCACGCGGTGATCAAGGTTGCGGGTCATCCAGTCGGCGGAACTGAGGTACAGCTTCTGTTCCGTTCCCTCCGCGCCGAAAAGATAGACGCGGCTGTGTTCGAGGAAGCGTCCCACAACGGAGCGCACCTCCACATTCTCACTCAGACCCGGCACGCCGGGACGCAGGCAGCAGATGCCGCGCACAAAGAGCCGCACCTTCACGCCCGCTGCCGCCGCCTTGAAAAGTTCACGCACGATGTCGGGATCGGCGAGGGAATTCATCTTGGCGAAAATCTCCGCCGGTTCTCCCGCCTTGGCTTTCTTCTTTTCCGCCCGGATGAGGTTGGTAAAGGTCACACGCAGCGCGTGCGGCGCCATAATCAGCTTTTGCATGACGGGCGCTTTGAAATAGCCCGTGATGGAGTTGAAGAAGACCGTGGCATCCTCGCCGAGCTGACGGTCAGCGGTGAGAAGCGAGTAATCGGTGTACATTTTGGCGGTGACGTCGTTGTAATTGCCGGTGCCGAGGTGGAGATACCGCTTGATGCCGTCGGCTTCGCGGCGCACGATCAGGGTGATCTTGGAGTGGGTTTTGAGTCCCGCCACGCCGTAGATGACATGCGCGCCCATGCGGGAAAGCTGCTCACCGAATTCGATGTTGTTTTCCTCGTCAAACCGCGCCTTGACCTCCACCAGCGCCGTCACCTGCTTGCCCTTGTCGGCGGCGCGTTCAAGAGCCGCCACGATGGGGCTGTTGTTGGACACACGGTAAAGAGTCTGCTTGATGGCAAGTACGTCGGGGTCGTCCGCCGCTTCGTCGAGAAGCCGCACCACCGGATCGAAACTGTCAAAGGGGTGGTACATCAGGATATCCTTGCGGGTCATCACGCTGAAAATGCTCTCGCCTGTACGCAATTCGGGGCAGACCTTGGGGGTGTAAGGGGTATATTTGAGATGGTCGAATCCCGGCAGCGAATAGAGCTGCTTCATGAGGAAGGTCAGATTGATGGGACCGTCGATCTCATAGATATCGCGCTTCTCGATTTCCAGCTTCTTCTGGAGAAATTTGAGCATCTTGGGGTGGGCGTCCTTGGCGATTTCGAGGCGGATGACCGAACCGCGCTTGCGGGCTTTGAGCGAATTCTTGATTTCGCTGAGAAGGTCGATGGCCTCCTCCTCGTCAAACGAAAGGTCGCCGTTGCGGGTAATGCGGTAAGGCACGCAGTCGATGACGGTGTAACCGGAAAACAGCTTGGCGATATTCATTTTGATGATTTCTTCGATAGGAATGAAGATATACCCCTGCTGCGACGGCAGCTTGATGAGGCGCTGAAGATTGTCCGGCACCTGCACGGTGGCAAACACCGGCTTGTCGGAACCGCAGTCGAGAAGCACTCCGATGTTCAGGCTCTTGTTGAGAATGAGCGGGAAGGGATGGCTGCGGTCCACCGCCAGGGGGGTCAGCACGGGGTAGATGGCATTGTCAAACAGACTCATGCAAAACCGCACCTGTTCCTCTTTGAGGTCGTCGCCATGGACGATGGAAATGCCGCTCATGCGCAGCTCGGGAAGCACCGACTTGTGATAGATGGAATACTCCATGCTGCAAAGCTCATGGGTGCGCTCACTGATGGCGATGAGCTGCTGCTTGGGCGTCATGCCCGCCGGGTCAACCGCGTCATAATGGGCGCGCAGCTGGTCGCGGATAGACGCCACTCGCACCATGAAAAATTCATCGAGATTCGAGGTGACGATGGACAAAAATTTGATTCTTTCAAAAATAGGGTTTTCTTCCGCCACGGCCTGCATCATTACTCTGTGATTGAACTCCAGCCAGCTCAGTTCACGGTTGATGTAATGCTCGGGCAGAATGGTCACGGACGCCATAAAAAGCAGCTCCTTCTCAAATACATAAAATTTATCTCTGCACTTTTTATTAATATTGCATATATAACCTATTATAACACCCGCTCGCGGCAAATGCAACCAATAATCCGGCAAAAACAACAAAAAAATCAAAGCCCATGCGTACCGTTCTGCATACGCACGGGCTTGTCGTGGTTATTTTTACATCATCTTACGCATGCAGACCGGCAGCCGCTGCCTGAGCTTCAAATTCATCCACCGTCATATTGGCCTGTTCCGCCGCCTGCGCAACGGTCACGATCTGTTTGCGGACCAGATCGAAAAGGGTGCTGAGCATACCTTTGGTCACACCTATTTCGATACCCTCGGCGCGACCTTCGGCGCGACCTTCGGCGCGACCTTCGGCGCGACCCTCGGCACGACCCTCGGCACGACCTTCCGCGCGACCCTCGGCACGACCCTCGGCGCGACCTTCTGCGCGACCCTCGGCGAGGCCTTCCTCGCGACCCTCGGCGCGACCTTCTGCTTTTCCTTCCTCCCGGAATTCGGCTATCGTCCTTTCCTCATCATACTCTGTAATGCACATAAATTTCACCTCCGCTTTGTGCGCCGTCAAAAACGCTTTGAGCATGGATTTGCTGTCCAGTTCGCTGATAGCGGCGTCGATGGCTTGTTCCAGCGTAACCGCTGTCCTGCGGCTGGTGCGAACCAATTCCACAAACCTCGCATAATCCCCCAGCGGTTGACAGCTTTCGAGCAGCCGCGCATTATGACCGTAGTTGATATTAATCATGGTCACGGTAACTTCGATATCCGGCTGCACATCCGTGTCAAACGCATCTGACAAACGCAGAATCATCCTGTCTTCCTTGTCCTCTTTCCCGTTGTAAAAACAAATGCACTTGGGAGTAGGCGCTTTTTGCTGCTTGGAACTGTATCTGTAATAACTGCGGTTTTCCTCCACATATCGTCCGTACATCATGCCCGCGTAAATCAAAAATCGCATGGGCATATTCGGATTGAACGACGCTTGCTGCTCGTAAAGGTTCATCGTGTCCGCTATCAGGAAGGACACGTCGTTTCGCATACTCATATATACGGCATTCTCAATTGTCGTCAATTGTATATCGTCCGGATTGGTATAGCTGGAACCGTTGACCGCATTGTAAAGACTCAGCGTCCATTCCTTATTCTCGGGATTGCCGAAAATAAACTTGAACAACCGGTCTTTGTATTGTCTGTTCGCCGGCATTGGTCTCACACCCTTTCTCTGGTATTATTATAGCATTTTTTATCAAAACAGTCAAGCCGGGCGCTTAGGGAAATTGCGGGAATCTATTTTAAAAAACATTGACAAGCCCTGCCGCATATGCTATAATGAGACTGAACAGGCAGTGAAAACGTAGCCGGGCTTTCGGGCAGCAGATAATTTGTCAGGCAACATCTATGGGACAGCAACCAAAAAATGCTGTACCACAGGTGTTTTTTATTATTTCACCACCACAAGGAGATGAGCGTATGATCCAATCAAAACAGCCAATCCCCTCCCCCTCCGCCGAGGCGGCGCTCGCTATGAAGGTGTCCGTCGTCAGCATCGTCGTGAACATCCTGCTTTCCCTTCTCAAACTGGCGGCGGGGATTTTGGCGCGCTCCAGCGCCATGGTATCCGACGCGGTGCATTCCGCCTCCGACGTTTTCAGCACGCTGGTGGTAATGATCGGCATTACCATGGCGAAAAAAAAGCCCGACAAAGATCATCCCTACGGTCACGATCGCCTCGAATGCGTCGCTTCGCTGCTTCTCGCCGTCGCTCTGGCTGTCACGGGACTGGGCATCGGCATGGCGGGAGTGCAAACCATTCTCCATGCCGGTTCGCACACGCTCACGGTTCCCGGACTGCCCGCACTGGCCGTCGCCATTCTGTCGATTCTCGCCAAGGAAGGGATGTATCACTACACCCGCCGCGCTGCCGGAAAAATCAACTCGGGCGCACTCATGGCGGACGCGTGGCACCACCGCTCCGACGCGCTTTCCTCAGTGGGTTCTTTTGTCGGCATCTTAGGGGCAAGACTCGGCTTTCCCGTGCTCGATCCGCTGGTCAGTGTGCTGATCTGCGTAATGATCGAAATCGCCGCGCTGGATATCTTCCGTGACGCGGTGGACAGAATGGTGGACAAAGCCTGTCCCGAAGCCACCGAGGAAGAGATGAAACGGGTGATTCTTTCCGTTCCCGGCGTGCTGGGCATCGACGAAATCAAGACCCGTCTCTTCGGCGCCAAAATCTATCTCGAAGTCGAGATCCGCATGGATGCTTCCCAGACCTTTGTGCAGGCACATGAAACCGCCGAAAAGGTTCACGAAACCGTCGAAACGCAGTTTCCCGACGTAAAGCACTGCATGGTGCATGTCAATCCCGACATACGGGAGGGAACAACGTGAGCCTGCCCCAATCATTTACCTAAATTGCCTAAATTTTTTTCATATTTCCTCTTTTGTGTGATTGACGTTGCGCACTTTTTATTATATAATAAAGGGGTATAAGTGGATTATCTGCTGTTGTCACAGCGGCAGGATCCCCGCGCGTGTTTGATATTATCCAAAGAGGGAGCGATTCTTCGTGAAAAACATTCTCGACAATTGCCGGTTCCGTATCCGGCTTCTCGCGCTGTTCTTCTGCTGCGCCTTTGCGGTGCTGCTGACCGGCTGCGGCATGAACACCGACCTGAACATCAGCAACAGTTTCGCGGGTGAGCGCGTCATCGTTTGCGACGAGCTTTCCAACACCAGTCTGCTGTTCTCCACCGCGAAGGTGACTGACATCACCGAATGTCTGCAAAACAACTGCCCGCCGCAGATGGAGTTTTCCTGTCAGTACACCGACAGCAAACAAACCAAGGCGGTCTACACCTTCAAGATCAAATTTGACAGCCTTGACGATTACACTTCCAAGGTCGCGGCGCTTCTCGGGCGCACGCCGTCGGTGGTGTACACCTACAAAAGCCCCAAAGAAGAGCTTTTTAAGAGCGGTTTTTCTCTCACTGAGGACTTTGAATCCAAAGACCTGCTTGTGTGGGTCAAGCCCGCGCTCAAAAAAGATCTCAATATCAACCGCACACTCTCCGGTCTGACCGATACGGTCAAAATCACCCTTGACGGCACAACCTACGACAACGGCAATCTCATGTCCTCCCGCGTGAAGGTGGATACCATCGCGCAGTACCGTCTGAGCAGTCTGGAAATCAGCACCGTCCGCTACGGCGACGACGATTACGAGCGCGAGGTCATTCTCAATATGCCCCAGTCCACAGTGGAAACGCTCGGCAAGGACAATATCCAGAGCTTCCTCGAATCGGTGACGGCGGAGGGCGCCGGGGGACAGTGGCTTTCGGAGGAAGGCAAAAGCTACCGCTATCGCATTTCCTTCAACGGTTCCGCCGAGGCAATCAATACCTGCTCGCAAAAGCTCTTCGGGTCAGGCAGCTTTGCCTATGTCAAGGACGAGACGCTTTACACCGCCTTTTCCGAGACAGGCGTTCTCACCGAAACGCTTGATTTCAGCAAGTTCCCCTGCGAAAGCAACGGCACCTGCAACGCAACCCTTACCTATAAAAATATGGACGCGAGCGAATTTGACGGGGAAAAATCCACCCTCACGGCCGCCGACAAAAAGCAAAGCGGCGAGGGACTTTCCGACGACGGCAAAACCGTCACCTTGGTTTACAAAAAAGCCGACAAAGCCAGCGTCAAGCTGTATTCTTCCACCGTCTATAAACTCAGCGAGGTAGACGTTATCACCGAAATCAGCGGGGACGACAGGGTGAGCCAGTCCATCGTGCTGGTTTCCCCCATTGATACCCACGACTACGGCGCGCAGTTTGCCGCCAACTACTTCAACCGCGCCCTCGCGGGCAGCGGCATGATCGCGACAGTCGGACAGTTCAACGACTCCGGCACCCAGTACGCCGTCACCATCGCCACGCCCAAGGACACCGTGGACAATGTCAACGCCATGCTCGGGCAGTACATAGGCACCGGCAACGCCGTCAAAATCGACGGGCAGGATCAATTCAACCTCTACAACAAGCGCTCGGTGGCGGTATCGGTCGATCTGGCGGAGATGCTGAAGCCCTCCCAGTACACCGGGGAAATCATGTACTCCTTCAAGGGCGCCGGGCAGGCCTACGACGTGGACTGGACTTCCTCCGGCGGCGGCAAGAGTGATATTCTCATGGGCGCCTACCGCTCCGGCAGCTTTGAGCATCCGATTTCCTCCTACACCTTCACGATTACCTATCATCTGCGCCGCATCAACCTGATGTTCGTTCTGCTTTTCGCGGCGCTCGCCGTGGCAGTCGCCGGCGCGTTTATCATGGGCATCGGCTGGCTGGCGCTGCGCAAGCGCAGAAAGAGCGAAGAAACCCGCCTCGCCGCTGTCAAGACCATGGCGCTGGTCAAACTGCCCGACGGCACCGAAACCATGATGGAGGTCACGCCTGAGGAAGCCGCCAGCACCGTTGTCATCGCTCCCAAGAACGACGACGGACTGGACGAGGACGACGATGAACCCGAAAATGTCTGGCTGTTCGCGACCGCCCTCAAGCTCTTCTCGGTCATGGCGGGCGTGCTCTTCTTCCTCGGCTTCGCCAGCATCCAATGGACCGACATCCTCCCCAAATCCGCTACCATTTCGGGATTGAAGCTGGTCATCGGTCTCAACCTCATGGATCGCACGCTCGAAGGCAATTACATCAACGCGTTTCTTCTCGTCGTGCCTGTGGTCATTTTCCTTCTTCTCAGCTTCCGCAAGCCGCTGCCGACGCTGATCTCCGATCTGACCATCATCGGTCTGTCGGCGCTTGCCATATGGTTCCTGCTGGGCGTTCCCACCACTCTTGAAGAACAGGTCAACGCCTTTGCCGCCGAGGTTTCCAGACGCATGACATTGGAAATGGACTGGGCGTACAACTACTCCATTATGATCTACATTCTTCTCGCGCTGGGCGGCGTGGTGCTGCTTCTCATTGACACGGGCATCTCCCTGCACCGGGGCGCGGTCAGAAAAAATGCCGACACTAAGCTACAGGATCAATAACCACGCGCCCTTCCGTCAAAACGTGAAGCGGAAGGAACGTGTATAAAACAACGGACGTGCCGTCTGCCAAGCTTTCGGCACGTCCGTTCAACCGTTATATTGCTATCATACACTTTGGATAAGGGGAGCGTAACAGGTGAAACAAACAAATATCGGCAGGGTCGCAGCCGCGAT
>CACWOA010000038.1 GCA_902762395.1 uncultured Ruminococcus sp. | reverse complement strand
GTTTCTGGTGATGGGGTTCAGAAGCCGGGAACTGGGTATGTATGACGTGGAACGCGTGTATTATCCGATGTTCAGGGAAGTGCAGAAGCTGACCTTTGCGGGCATTTTCAAGAGATTCCCGTTGATCAGAGGCAACTTCCTTCAGCTTTTTACCAAGGTCTTTACGCTGGTATCGACCGATTACAACTGGTGGATATTCGTGACGTCTGTTCCCACGCTTGCCTCCCTCGCTTATGTTACCTATAAGCGGGGCGTCAGCAAGTTTGCGTGTGCTTTCAGCCTGTTTCTGTATATGGGGCTGCGTCTTTACGGCGCCAATTTTTACCTCATACGTCACAGCTTTGCCATGGCGCTGCTGCTGCTGGCGTTTGACGCGATGGTGGATAAGAAGCTGGTGAAATTTTTGGTGTTCGTCCTGCTGGCGACGTTGTTCCACTCTACGGCGCTGATCTTTATTGTGGCGTACCCCCTGTCAAAGATTAAAATTTCCATGAAGCAGTTTGTCATGTTCTTTGCCGGATTTTTCTTTGTGACCTATCTGTCGAGAAGTCTTCTCAACAGTATCTTCTATACGTTGGGAAGCGACGTCTATTACCGGAATTACGCCAGCAAGAGCGGATTCAGAAGCAATATTTTTATCCTTGTTGCGCTGGCGCTGTTCCTGCTTGCCATGGCGCTGAGCAAATACGATTTCGTCATGACGAGAGGGCATAAGAACGATATTTTGAGCGTCAGTGAGGCGCACCTTGACGAGACGCTCAATCCGGCGCTTTGCGCCAGCACGGTCAATATGCTCGAAATAGCGGTCTTTTTCATGGGCATGAGCCTGATTATCAGTGAATTCCAGAGAATCGGATTTTTCTTCCTCGCCGTCAGTACAGTGGGGCTGAGCAATCTGATTGACGCGCAAAAGGACAAGACCATCCGCATGGGCCTGTATCTTGTGATCTTTGCGGGACTGGTCATGTTCATGAGCAATGCGCTTGTGCCTGAAATGCTTGCCCCCTATAAGAGCTGGCTGCGTTTCTGATGACGGTTCCGTGCGCACGGACGCCCGAAGCCGCGTTTGGTCGTTTCATGCATAATAAATCCCGTGAGTCTTTCTTCGAAAGGCTCGCGGGATTTTTTTGCATCGGTTTTTGTGGCTGTATGCGATGACGACACGGTGAGGCGGCGGAAAGAAGACAAGCGCTTTGCCGCCCCATCCACTGCCGCAACTTTCAACTTAAACCACCAATTCTTAACCTTTTCTAAACCTTTGCCGGGTAGAATCATAAATGAAAGGAACGGTGAATCACATGAGTACCGTATTATCTGTTAAACATCTGACCAAAGAATATCCGAAATTCAGGCTGGAGGACATTTCCTTCTCCATCGAAGAAGGCACGATCATGGGATTGATCGGCAGAAACGGCGCGGGCAAGACCACCACTATCAAATCCATCCTCCATCTCATTCACACGACTTCGGGCGAAATTACCTATTTCGGCATGGATCTCGCCTCGCAGGAGGAATCCATCAAGCAGCAGATCGGCTATGCGGGCGGCGCGGTGGATTACTATAAAAAGAAGAAGATCCGTCAGTTGGTGCAGGTCACGAAAACCTTCTATTCGCAGTGGGACGAAGCGGCGTACCGCAAATATATGGAGCTGTTTGAGCTGGATGAGGAAAAAACGCCGTCGGAGCTTTCCGAGGGCATGAAGGTCAAGCTCAACCTCGTGCTGTCCCTGTCACACGGCGCCAGGCTTCTCATTCTCGACGAACCCACCAGCGGTCTTGACCCGGTTTCCCGCGACGAACTGCTCGACGTCTTCAAAGCGCTGGCGGAACGCGGCGTGGCGATTCTCTTTTCCACGCATATCACGTCTGATCTCGACAAGTGTGCCGACAGCATTACCTATATCCGCAAGGGAAAGCTGCAATTTTCCGGTTCCATGCGCGACTATATCGAGAAAAACCGTGCGGAGGGCGTTGGCGAGAACCTCGAAGAAATCATGCTGCATTATGAAAAGGAGAATTTCCATGAAAAACTTGCTCAATAAAGAAATCCGTCTCGCGGCCTCGCCGCTGTCATGGCTCTTTCTCGTGTTCGGACTGATGGCGCTGATTCCCGGCTATCCGATTTTAGTGTGCGCCTTCTTCATCTGCTTTGGCGTGTTCCAGTCTGTCCAGAGCGGTCGCGAGAATAACGATATTCTCTACACGGTGCTGCTGCCCGTCCGCAAGACCGACGCGGTCAAGGCGAAGTATGCCTTTACCGTGCTGATTCAGATGCTCGGTTTTGTCATCGCGGCGGTGACGACGCTGCTGCGTATGCTGCTGCTGCCCGACGCGGGTCCCTATGCGACCAATCCCATGATGAATGCCAATCAGGCGTTTCTCGCCTATGTGCTGCTGATTTTTGCGGCGTTCAATGTCGTGTTTCTCGGCGGATTCTTCAAGACCGCCTACAAGTTCGGCAAGCCCTTTGTGCTGTTTATCATTGCGGCGTTCGTGATGATCGGTGTGGCGGAAACGCTGCATCATATTCCCGGACTGACCTTCCTCAACGCGACCGCTCCTTTGACCGACCCCGTGATGTGGGGCATTCTCGGCGCGGCTGCCGTGGTTTACCTCCTTTCCACCCAGCTTTCCTGCCGGGTTGCCATGAAGCGCTTTGAGCGGGTGGATATGTAATACTAATTGTCGATTGGAAGTAGACAATTAGTATAAAAGATGTATATCGACACCCTGTTCCGGTGTCGGCAACTGCCGACCGAAGAACGGGGTGTTTTCTGACATTATTGCAATGAAATGATTGACATCAGCGGTATCATTAGCTATAATAATCAATAGGACTTATGACAATTATCCACAATTGCCGACAGCTTTTCCGGATGTTCGGCTGTGCCGGATGATGCCTATAATCCGACTGATTTTCCTACGGAGGTGTATTGTATTGGACAATCCTTTGACAATGACGTCAAAAAACATAACATTTGATCCCGATATAAAATATTCTGTCGTTATCATTGATACCACCCTCACGCCCAAGGTTTTCACGATCACAAGATCGAACACCACCATCGGAAGAGTGGGATTCGGCAATGATCTTGAACTGCATTCCGACATCGTTTCCAAGCATCACGGGGTCTTTTCTCTCAATGGCAGCCAGCTCCAATATACGGATTTTCACCGTAATACCAATGGTACCTACCTCAACGGCGTCATCATCCACAACGTGGAAAAGGATCAGACCTATCTTCTCAATGACGGGGATATTCTGCGCATTGATTCGGGGGATCTGAAGGCGCCCCATAAACAGGGCGTGCTGATGATCGTATCTACGGCGGATTATGCCAAGGAAGAGTGGCGGGCGCTGCCTGTCAGCAGTATTTCCGGTGAACTGATCATAGGCAGACAGCAGGGAACCAACTGCATTTCCATTCCCCGCATCAATGTGTCCCGCAAACACGCCCGTATTTTCAGGGGGCGGAGCAATGAACTGTATGTGGAGGACCTCCGCAGTCTTAACCATACGCTTTTAAACGGCAGAACGCTCGCCGGTTCCGCCTTGCTGGAGGAGCGGGACGTCATCAGCGTCTGTTCCACCAGGATTATCTATACTTCGGGAATCCTTCTCTATAATGTGCCAAAAGGCTCTGCAAGTGTCGCCATAGATCCCTACAGTGCGATCAGCAGTTCCTTTATTCCCCAGCAGGGCAACGTGATAAGACTCAGCCGGCTCAAGAGGACGGTCAAAGACGCTTCTTCCCCCGGCGGCACCAAAACCATACTGGATCTTTCTCAGAACGAAATCACCATCCGACCGGGGGAGCTGGTTGCCATTATCGGCGGTTCGGGCGCGGGAAAGACCACTTTGATGAACTGCATGAACGCCTTTGAACCCGCTGATTTCGGGGATGTATTCATCAACGGCAACAGCCTTTACAAAAACCGTGACGCTTTCCGGCTTCAGATAGGCTATGTCCCGCAGCAGGATATCGTACACGATGAACTGACTGTGAGGGAAATGCTGACCTATATCGCCCGGCTGCGCCTGCCGCGCGGGCTTTCCAAGCAGGAAATCGATGCGCAGATCAACGCCACACTCAAGGCGGTCGAGCTGGAAAAGCATGAGAATACCATGATCCGCCAGCTCAGCGGCGGACAGAAAAAGCGCTCGAGCATCGCGGTGGAGATGATCGCCGACCCGACCATCTTCTTTCTTGACGAGCCGACCTCCGGTCTTGACCCGGAAATGGAGCAGTCCCTCATCGCGCAGCTCCGGGATTACGCTCACAACGGCGCCAAGACGGTCGTGGTGGTGACGCATACGCTTCAGAGCATCAAGCTGTATGATAAAATCATCTTTCTTGCCCCGTCAGTCAACGGTTCCGGCGGTCGTCTTGCGTTTTTCGGATCGTATAGCGAAGCGATGAAATACTTTGGCGTTGACGATATTGTAGAGGCGTACAAAAAAGTAACCAGAGAGCCGCAGAAGTATGCGGACAGATTTCTCAGTTACATTCCGAGGAGGTAACGGATATGGGCAGTTCTTCCAATGAAGGTATCTTTTTTCAGTCGATGGTTTTAGCTGACCGCTATACCCACACCATTCTTCACAACAAAAAGAAGCTGATTATGATTTTTCTTTTTCCGCTTGCGCTCGCGCTGGTGATCGTCTGGGTGGCGGGGAAAGGTATGTTTGAGACCTTTGAGCAGACCCAGGCCTGTTTGTTTATGATCGTCAGTTCCACGATATTTGTCGGATTGTGCAACACCATTCAGGAGGTGTGCAAGGAACGCAATATCGTCAAGCGTGAATACATGGCCAATCTCAACCTTGCTTCCTACATCCTGTCCAAGCTGATGGTGCAGGGGGCTGTGTCCGTCATTTCCACCGCCATTGCGATGGGCGTCTATGCGGTCGCTTTCGATTTTCCGAAAGAAGGCGTTGTTACCAAAAGCGTGACGGCTGACTTTATGATTTCGCTGCTGCTGCTGATGCTCGCGTCAAACGCGATGGGGCTGATGATATCTTCGATCGTCAAAACCAACGACGCCGCCAATACCATTGCGCCCTATCTGCTGATCGTACAGGTCGTCTTTTCGGGTGTGCTTTTTGAAATGGAAGGTTTTATGGACACCATTGCCAATCTGATGGTAAGCAAATGGGGCATGGCGGAACTGGGCTCCGCGTGCGGCATCAACGATTTCCCCAGCAAAATCAAGATTCCCGGCTATGTGATCCCCGAAAAAGATATTTACCGTTCCACCTCTGCGCATCTGATTTATGTATGGCTGGTACTCGTACTTATCCTTTTCATCTGCTCAACTGTCAGCGTTATCGTACTCAGAAGAGTTTCAAAGGATGTGAGATGATGAAGCAGGCGCGTTCCCACCCCGATCTTGTTTTGTCCGCCGCCTCTTCTGTGTATGTCGGCAGACGAAGAAAAAACAACGAAGACAACATTTTCTTTGACGGTAAAATATTGGACGTCAACCGCCTCGAAGAACCGTTCCGCCACGCGTTTGAAAACAGGGAATGCTTTTTTTCCGCTTTTGCCGTGTGCGACGGCATGGGGGGAGAAGCGGCAGGAGAACAGGCTTCCTATCTGGGGGTAAACAGCTTCGGGCAGTGGTGCGGCAGCATTTATCGCCGGGGCATTTCCAACTGGGAGGAGGAGTGCTGCGAGTTCTTCCGTAAAGCCAATGAGAGAGTCGTTCATTTATCGGAAACAGCGGGCGGTTATCCCGGATGTACCTGTTCCGTACTGGTTTTTAATCACGGGCAGGCATACTTCGCCAATGCCGGCGATTCCCGCATTTATCTTTATCGGAACGACTGTCTTTCACAGCTCAGCACAGACCACACGCTTGCGCAGTTAAACGCGCAGAGCGGCAGCAGAATGCACGGCGGCAATGCCCTGACACGCTATCTCGGAATGGAAGACGACGACGTTGATTTTCAGCCCTCCGTGGGCATCCCCCTCGATTTGTGCCGGGATGATCTGTTTCTGATGTGCAGCGACGGTCTGACCGATATGCTTTCCGACGCGGAGATACAGGCGATCATCAAAGAAAACGAAAGGGAGCCGTTATCGGTGATAACCGAAAAGCTGATGGAGGCAGCCATGAAGGCAGGAGGACATGACAACTGCTCGATTATCCTCATAAAAAGCCATGAGGGGAGAGAGGCGGCGTCCCCTTCATGGGATGAGACTGCCGACGAAACGGCGTCTTCCGCCTCGCTGAAGGAGCTTCTGGCACTCGCGGCGATCAGCGCGTTTCTGCTGCTCGGTATCGCGGTGAATCTGTATTTTCTCTTTCATCGGTAGCATCCGTCGGGAAAGCGCCGTATTATTTTGAAACACACAAGGATCGTGATAATGATATGTCAAAAACAAGCATGAGCCATTGCCCGTGGAGCGCGTGGTCGATAGAGGAGCCCATAGGCGCGGGGAGCTTCGGGACGGTGTATAAGGCCGTCAGAACGGACGGTCTTTCGCAGGCTGCAGCTGTCAAGTATATATCCATCCCTGATTCCCAGGAGGATATCGACGAGGCGGTGAAAAAGGTCGGTTCCGACCCGGTGCTTCTTGACAGTTATTTCAAACAGGTCACTGACAGCTACACACAGGAAATTATCGCCATGAGCAAGCTGAAAGGCAATACCAATATCGTTTCCTATGAGGATCACATCATCGAAAAAAAGGCGGACGGGGTCGGTTATGATATCTATATCAGAATGGAGCTGCTCCGACCCTTTGAAACATTTCTGAAAGAGCATCAGATGACCGACAAAGAAATTGCCAAGCTCAGCGTACATATGTGTACGGCGCTGGAATTATGCTCCGCCGAGGGGCTGATTCACGGTGATATCAAACCCTCCAATATCTATGTCAGCAAGAACGGCAACTTTAAACTGGGTGATTTTGGTTCCGCCACGCTTTACAGCAATATCGGCGGCAAAAAAACCACATCAGGCGGCACACCTGCCTATATGGCGCCTGAGCTGAGAAAGAAGCAGTCCCCGCCCAACGAAAAGACCGATATTTATTCTTTGGGACTGGTCATGTACCAGTTACTCAATCAAGGCAGGCTTCCGTTTGTCTCTCCCGAAGGCGAAAAGGATTGGAATCTCCAACTGGAGGCGCTCAAAACCCGTGACGCGGGAACCGATGTGCCGCCACCCCAAGGAAATGACATTGCGCTGAATTCCATCATACTCAAAGCGCTTCAGTTTCAGCCCGAAAACCGATATGGCTCCGCCAGGGAATTCCGGGAGAGGCTTTCCGACTATCTCCGAAATGCCGGAGATGACGCCTCTTATGAAGCCCCGGCGGCTTCTATTTATGAAACCCAGAGAGCTACGCCTTCCGCGGCGCAAAGCAATGCCGGGTATGCCTGCCAGATGTCCCGCCCCATCGCGCCGACGGCGGTTCCGGCTGTTCCGCCGGTCTCCGCTCCGGTGACCGCGCCCGTGTCGGCGCCTGTCAAGCCGCAGACGAACGCCGGCAACACCATGAATACGATCGTGATATGCGCGACGCTGTGCATTATATCGGCGATTGTAGCGGCGATTGTGGTTCTGGGCGGAAAAGATAAATCCGGCAAGGAAGAGACGGTGGCGTCGGAAACGGTCTCTCAGGTGACGGCCGCCGCCGGGACGGCGGAAGCGGCGGAGGCGGCGGGGGAAGCGGTTTCTTCCGAAATGCCGGCTGCCCCGAACCCGGAGAATATCGTTCCGGTAGCAAGCGTTTCATGCAGCGGCAACGCGGGCAAGGGGAAATATAACAGGTCTTACAGTCCGAATCAGGCCGTAGACGGGAATCCCGCAACCTGCTGGATGGCTTATGGAACCCCCGCGGGCGCCGGCAGTTGGATCAAGCTGACATTCCATGGGGAGACTGCCGTCAACGGCGTGGAAATTATCAACGGCAACACATGGGACGGCGTCTATAACGGCTCTTTTATCAGCGGATATGAAGAATTATATGAAAAGAACGGTCGCCTGCGTGATTATGTGATTGAGCTGAGCGACGGAAGCCGGATTTCGGGCACGGCATATGACGTCAGCGAAACCCGCTTTAAAAGCAATATCATAACGTTTGAACACACCGTGCAGACGTCATATGTAAAGCTGTACGTCAAGTCCGGTTACAAAGGCTATAAATACCCCAATAACGTCTGTATAGGTGAAATACAGGCATTTTGCTGAGGAATTTTAAGCAATCAGTTGAACCTTTGCTTTGGAAAAACCGTGAAAACGCAATGGTTGGAAGCAAAAATACCATCCCGTTAATTCTTTGAAATTCCGGGAACAGGGAGGCAGAAAAAATGCATCACACACGCGAAAAGCAAATCAGTGCCGTCAACGGCATTCTCCGGAAGTTTGTGATTCCCGGTTTAAGCGTCGTCTTCGTTTTTCTTCTGGTAGTGAATCTTCTCGAAGGAGTTATCCTGCCGCGTTGGTCGGATCGACAGGGCAGGGCTTCCGCCAGCCCGTCAGACAAAGCGGTTGACCGCGTTTCCGCTTCGGAGAGTACGGCTTCGGATGGCAGCATCCCGGATGACGCTGTTCAGGGACCGCCCGCTATGCGTTCTGTGGATGACGATCTCAGCGCCTCACTCGATAAGATATCCAAAAAGTACGGGGCCGTCGCCGTTCAGGCGGCGATTATCAAGGACGGCGCTGTCTATGCATATTACAATTACGGTTACGCCAACCGCTCCGAAGAAAAGCCCGTCACATCCGACACGGTTTTTCGCGTTGCCTCACTTTCCAAGATGATCGACGCGATGGCGGTCATGAAAATGGTGGATAACGGACAGATGGAACTGGACGGGGATATCGGCAGTTATCTCGGTTATACCGTCAGAAGCAAAAAATATCCCAAAACAAGCATTACGCCGCGGATGCTGATGACGCATACCTCCTCCATCACCGATTCGTCGGGATTCCTGAAATCGCGCAGTGCCGGCTCCTCCGTCCCGCTCAAGGAATTGCTGTCCCGTTCCTCGAGCTACTCCGGTACCCGTCCCGGTTCGGTCTATCAATACAGCAATTTCGGCATCGCAGTGCTTACCGCCGCCGCCGAAAAAAACATGGGAATGCCGTTTTATGAATATACCGAGAACGAGCTGTTTACGCCCCTCTCCGTGGATGCTTCCTTCCTTGCGTCGAGAATCTCCGATCCGGATAAGATCGCCTGTTTATACAACAGCGACGGAGGCGTGGGGTACAGTGTCAGCCGTCAGAGGAAGGAAAAATGCGCTCAGGAGCTGGGGCAGACCCATCATATTTATCAGGGAAATCTCACCATCAGCGCTGCTGATTACGCCGGACTACTCTGCCTGCTGTTGAATCATGGCAGAGATCAGACGGGAAAACAGATTTTATCTGCCCAAAGCGTGCAGGAAATACTGAAGGTGCAGCATGACGCAGGCAGCCGCCAGTATGGATTATGCAGTGTTATTTCCACCAAAGTCGTTACCGGACGGCGGATGTACTGTCACACCGGAAGCAACTTCGGTATGTATTCGAGCTTTGCCTTTGACCCGGACGATTCGTCGGGCGTGGTCGTGCTTACCAGCGGAGCGGCGGCAAGCAAGGAAAGCAGCGGCGTATATGACGTATGCGGAGATATTATCAGGGAAATCTACAAAAGTCTGGATGAACCGCGCTCCCTTCTTATTCCCGCCTGACGGGAGGGAATTCTACAAATCATTAGGCGATTGTAAAAGGAAATGAGAATTTAGTGGGAAGTGGGGAGTGGTTAGTGATTAGTGGAGAAAAAGAAAAAAGAAAAGCATAAGCCCCGTATTTCCGCCGTTTTTCAACTTTTACAATCGACTAAATTCTACAAATCATTGCAAGGAGGATGACATTTGAGCGAACGACTGATGCATATTCTGGTGGATTCATTCCCGAAAATCCTGACACAGGGACTTCTGATGACGGTTCCCCTGACGGTGCTTTCCTTTGCGCTGGCGCTGGTGTAAAAAATTAATGTTGACTTTTGCAGTAAAATGTTGTATCATACTACTCTTGTAGGAGTCGACAGTAATGATAATAAAATCCAAGAAGCTGCATCATCCTATCCTGATGAGCGAAATATATTCATTAGCTTAGATGTAACTTCTGACGATTTTTATTCTCGTCTAAGGAGTGTTTTGGACGAGATGAACCTTAAGGGCTTTGATTTTATTCATGTTTCAGTTGTTTTACTTCACATTAAGGAGCCTGAAAAGACTTTAGCGGCATTATACAAATTAGGCACTGTTCAAAAATAATCTGAACAATCTGACTTGTCTTTTTCGGCTCTGACTTCGTTGTCAAAGCTTGGAATACACCAAGTATTCCTGCGCTT
>CACWOA010000037.1 GCA_902762395.1 uncultured Ruminococcus sp. | reverse complement strand
TCCTGCGACAATGTCGGCATTGAAATCACCAACCCGAAATTTCAGTTTTTCCCTTTTTCGGTCTACAACGCCGCCGAGGGAGAATGGCTGCTTGCCGTTTTTACGCTCGAATCCCTCTTCGGCGCTGTGATCTTCGGGGTGCTTTGTTATATGTTTCTCCGCAACAACAACGAAAGAAAGGGGATGCGGGGCAGACACGGCGATATCGCGCTTCTGTTTCTGCTGCTGCACGGTACGTCACAGGGCATATTTGACAGTATGCACATGGACGCGCTCAAGCTTCCCGGCAACGGATTTATCCGCATCCAGCAGATTCTCGGCGCTGTCTGCATCGCCGTTGTGATGGGGATATTTGTGTACCGTTCCGTGCGGAAAAACACCTTCAGACCCTACCACATTCTCTGTGCCGCAGGCACGCTCGCCATGATCGGTCTTGCCGCGTTCATGGCGCTTGACAGAATTTCCAATACCAATTGGTATCATCATCACACCATTATGTTTTTTGCGATGCTGGCGGACGCGATTCTGGGCGTTATCATGTACAACACGACCATTGATTCTCCCCAACGCCCGGCAGGTGAAACGGCATAGGATGAAACGACCCCGGAAAATGTGGTTTTCCGGGTCGTTTTTTCATTAAAAATTTATGATTTTTGTCTTTTCATTTCCATAAAGACATACTATAATATAACTGTATATGTTTCCGTATGCATATGGATTAACCAGTTTTTACCGTCATGGCAGGAGGTACCCGGATTGAATCATCCCCCCAAAAACAAAACCAACCATTGGATCATTCCTATCATAGCAGTTGTATGCATTCTGCTGATTCTCGCGATCAACGCGGTGACTTTACACGCGATCCGGAACAAGCGGCAGACTGTTTCCGTTGCATCCGACAGCAGTCTGCCGGTCGCCGATACGGCGGTGCGCCCTGTTACACCTGCCGATCTCGTTTCCTCCACGGAGCCGGTGGAATCGGAGCCCGTGGTCTCCGAAGCCGATCTCATTTATCCCACGATTCCCTACTATATCGAGGTGGACAAGACCCATCAGATTGTGACGGTTTACACCACCAGCGCTTCCGGTCGCTACGACAAAGTCGTCCGTCAGATGCTCTGCTCCACCGCGCAGGATCCCAATAAATTCCCCGACGGCTATTGGAAGCTCAAGGAGGATCGCTGCACCGCTAAAAACATATGGCGCAAGATGAAGAGTCACGGCAAGGATCTTTATGCGCAGTACGCCACACAGATTACCGGAGACTTTTTGTTTCATTCGGTGCCTTACACCGCCAAAAAGAAAACCTCCCTCGACACCAAACGATACAGCAAGCTCGGCACCGCCGATTCGGGCGGATGCATCCGACTGACCGTGGAAAACGCCAAATGGATCTGCGAAAACTGCGTGGCCGGCACCACCGTGCGGCTGATTACCAAAAAGGAGGATCCCGCCCTCAGAGAATTGGCAAATACCTTAAAGACCAGCCTTGTCAAGCCCGACGGCACCGGATGGGATCCCACCGACCCGGACGCCAAAAATCCCAATTATCACCCGCAATTCACCGAGCCTGACCCACAGCCGGAGGGATATCCTGAAGCGCATTTTGATGAAATCAAATACAGCAGGGAAATTCCGTATGTCAGCTAAGGAAAAATCCCCCGCATATGATGACGAACCCCCGGAAAAGCGCGTACCGCCGCTTTTCCGGGGACTTTTTATCGTGCCGAGAGAGGATGGAATTTGCCGATTATGTCTTTCTGAAATTGCAGATTCGGCATGATTTTCCTTAAAACAGGCTTCCTTTTTCCCTTTTTTGAAAACAATTGGAATTGATTATGCAAACCTCTACAAAAAACACAAATAACTGTAAAAATTATTAACACTTTATCAATTGAAAAATGCGTATGGGATATAGTATAATATTGGTAAGTACAAAAAATTGTACCTCATTGAACAGTGCGGTTAGTCTGTTCAATCTGAAAGGAGATTATTTATCATGGCATTAACGCAAAACAAGTCAATGCTCGCATGGATCGACGAAATGACCGAACTTATGAAGCCCGACCAGATCGTCTGGATCGACGGCTCTGAGGAACAGCTCGAGGCGCTTCGCAAGGAAGCCTGCGAGTCCGGCGAAATGATCAAGCTCAACGAGGAAAAGCTCCCCGGCTGCTACCTCCACCGCACCAAGCCCAACGACGTGGCCCGTGTAGAGGCACGCACCTTCATCTGCGCCAACTCCAAGGAAGAAGCCGGTCCCACCAACAACTGGATGGAACCCGCTGAGGCTTACAAGATGCTCTACGATATCGCCAGAGGCAGATACGCGGGCAGAACCATGTACATCATCCCCTATTCCATGGGACCCATCGGCTCCGAATTCTCCAAGGTAGGTCTGGAGCTGACCGACTCCATTTATGTCGTGCTCAACATGGCCATCATGACCAGAATGGGCAAGGCGGTTCTCGACGCGTTCGGCGACGAGAGCAATGACTGGGTGCGCGGTCTGCACGCCAAGTGCGACGTGGATGAGGAAAAGAGATACATCTGCCAGTTCCCGCAGGACAACGCCATCATCTCCGTCAACTCCGCCTACGGCGGAAACGTGCTGCTCGGCAAGAAGTGCTTCGCGCTGCGCATCGCTTCCTACCAGGGCTGGAAGGAAGGCTGGATGGCGGAGCATATGCTCATCCTCGGTCTGGAAAATCCCGAAGGCGAAATCAAGTACGTCTGCGCGGCGTTCCCGTCCGCCTGCGGCAAGACCAACCTCGCCATGCTTGTTCCCCCCGAGGTCTACAAGAAGAAGGGATACAAGGTCTGGTGTGTCGGTGATGACATCAGCTGGCTGAGAATCGGTCCGGACGGCAGACTTTGGGCGATCAATCCCGAAAACGGTTTCTTCGGCGTTGCCCCCGGCACCAACGAGAAGTCCAATCCCAACGCGCTTGCCTCCACCAGAAAAGGCACCATCTTCACCAATGTGGCGCAGAACCTCGACGACAACACCGTATGGTGGGAGGGTCTTGACAAGAATCCGCCCGTCAACGCTGTCGAGTGGAAGGGCGAGAAGGTCAACGGCGTGGAATACACCGCCGCAGGCAACAAGCTCGCACATCCCAACTCCCGCTTCACCGCTCCCGCCAAGAACTGCCCCTGCGTTTCCGCTGAATTCGACTCCACCACGGGCGTGCCGATCAGCGCGATGATCTTCGGCGGTCGCCGTGCCAAGACCGCTCCGCTGGTGTATCAGTCGAGAGACTGGAACCACGGCGTATTTGTAGGCTCCACCATGGCTTCCGAGACCACCGCTGCCGCTACCGGCGCTGTGGGCGTCGTTCGCCGTGACCCGATGGCCATGATTCCCTTCTGCGGCTACAACATGGCGGATTACTGGCAGCACTGGATCGACATGGGCGAAAAGCTCGGCGACAAGGCTCCCAAGATCTTCCACGTCAACTGGTTCCGCACCGACGAAGACGGACACTTCATCTGGCCGGGCTTCGGTGACAACCTCCGCGTCCTCGACTGGATGATCAAGAGATGCGAGGGCAAGGTGGACGCCAAGGAAACCGCCATCGGCTATGTTCCCAATGTGGACGACATCAACCTCGACGGTCTTGACTTCTCCAAGGAAGCTCTCGCCGGCATTCTCACCGTTGACAATGATCTCTGGAAGGCGGAAGTTCCCGGCATCAAGGAATTCTACGCCAAGTTCGGCGACAAGCTGCCCGCGAAGCTTCAGGCGGAGCTGGATACCCTTGAGGCAAACCTTGCGGACTGATTGATCGGAACGACTTTAAAAAAATGAATTAGTTAAAAAGTCCTCCTCTGCGCCCGAATGTGCGGCGCGGAGGAGGATTTTGTTTTTTCCCGCAGCAGCCCCTTGCTTTATATCAGAGCTTTCATATGGCACTGTGAGGAAATAAGATTTACAAAGATGACGCAGAATTTTTCGGCTATGACAAGGCGGAGAAGCGCAGGAATACTTGGTGTATTCCAAGCTTTGACAACGAAGTCAGAGCCGAAAAAGACAAGTCAGGTTGTTCAGACTATTTTTGAACAGTGCCTATGGTTTTCTCGCCGCTCCACACAAGCGTGCCGTCCTCCCGCCGGATCTCTGTGGGCGGGTCCAAAAAGAACGGGGCTTCGTTTCCCCTTCCGGCAGATGTGAGGCATTGTCTGTCAATGGAAATTTCTATCAGATCGCCTGCCTGCTTGGGGAAGTTCGCGGGACACTGTAACATCCGGGTAATTCTCAGTGTGCAGGCGTAATATTCTTTATAATCCGGATCGTCTTCTTCCAGACAATTGCACGACTCATAGCAGGTGTCGATCACCCCTTCGAGCATCAGACCGAGGTCTTTCCATTCCACTCGCAAGAGGGTATCGTCGGGTTCGCGGAATACCCTTCGCATCATTTCATCCATGATCGGCACGGTACCCCTCCGCCCTATTTTGCGTTGTGCGCCGAACGCACCGCTTCGCAAAGGAAATCCAGCAAGCCCTGCGTGATTTCTTCCGCCGATTCATCGGACAGCGGTTGCAGATTGATCGCGGTGACGGCAAGGCGCAGAAACAGCCGGGACGTCCCGTCAAATCCGCACGGCTCCGCTTCTTCCGGCTCATAATACCAGATTTTCACAACGCCGCTGTCAGGGGCGTTCTCCTGCCATGCCATATGCCCGGAGACAATACGGCGTATATCGCTTTCCCATCGCCCGATGATTTCTTCAGCGACCGTATCGGAAATGCCGGGGTACAAATCGCTCACCTGCGCCGCGTTTTCGCGGTGCATCACGACCATGTGAAACTGCGCTGCCGTGCGTGTGTCATTGCCGGACACGGCATCCGAAACAATCACCCGCCATGCTCCCATCCGCCTACTGTGACGGTCATCGTCCCACGGACGGCAGAAAAAAAGATTGCTGATCATCCTTTTCGGCTCCTTTCGTTCAGACTGTCGCAAAATACAAATCATTGAGGGACAGACCGTCTTCGCTGACTGCGTCGTGCGATGCGTGCCAGCACACCTCCGGCGTAAACACCCGCAGCGCCGCCGGATCAACATGCCATTGCACCGCGTCCGCCTCCTCGACCTCCTCCACATACAACGCGGAAAGCACCTGCGCAACATGGGCATTGACGCTACGCAGTCCGCGCACAAACGCCACGCCTATTTTCGCGTGCAGCATACAGAAAAATCCGTCGTCCGTCCAGCCGCGCGCCCATTCTTCTCCCGCGCCGTCGTCCCAGTCCAGGCGCAGCGACGGTTCCGCCTGCCGCAGGGCATCGAGAATTGTTTGAAATTCTGCCGTATCGCGGTATGTTTTCTTTGCCTTGGCGCGGAGAAACACCTCATTGCAGCTTTTCAGCGTGCCGTCAGACGTGGGCTTCCGTTGCGCGATCCTCTGCTCCAGTTCTCTTTGCAGCTCGTCAAACTCCTCATCGGAGCAGGTAAAGGGACTGATCGCGTTCCGCAGAAGCTGCTGCCGCCCCGCCGCCTCCATGCGTTCCCATCGCTGTGGTTTTTCCTGTCTGTAGCGGCAAAGCTGATCTAAAATCCGCTCGCGGTAATCGGGACGGCGGCACAGCATCCGCCAATCCGACCAGCGTTCCTTTCCTTTCGTCTCCTGTTCATACTGCGCCAGCAAATCCACCAACTCGCCGCAAAATTTCGCCGTAAAGGGACTCACTGCCACCTCGTCATTGACGGGAGCAGGATGAAACTTGGCTTCCATGATGATTTTATATAAATTCAGCAAATCATTATAATCCGGCAGTTTAAATGAAATATCAGCCATTTGAAACACCTCTTTTAACCAAAACAACTGCCTAAAAAACGCAAAAGGAACAGCAAGTTTTCCCGTTCATTTTCAAAATCGCCGCTGTCAAGCATCCTTTGCACCAGCAACCGCAGTTCACCGAAATATTCCGATGTGGTGGTATAATTGACCGCGCAAAACCAATCCAGTTCATCCCACCATGCCGATGAGGGTGCAATGGTCTGCCTGCGCGTTGCCATGTACTGCTTCACATCCGTCACAGAATGAAACTCCATCGCACCATCCCTCCTGATAATTTGTTTGGAATAAAATGTATACCATCAGCATAACACAGAAAACCGCCTCCTGTCAAGCGGACAAGAGCCGATTTCAGGGCAATCGCATGAATCGTGTGAGAAATTCTCAGCACTATTATCAACCCACATATGGCAATGATCCTCACAAATACACATATGAAAAAACAAACCTCATCTCAAAGTCGAGCCAAGGTCTGTTTTTTGAATGAAGATGCCAATGCTATATTACATTTCAGCGCCAACGGCGCTTTACAACGCCACTCTCCACACTCCCCTTTTCACACGCAATCAAGGCATACGGTAGGTCTTGGCATAGTCGAAAAAGTCCATTTCGGTGGTGCGGAATTCAGCGGCGACATAGTAGACCTTGGTTTTGTCTGGAGAATCCATAAACCACATGACAAGATACTGGTTGTCGTCGGGATATTGGCAATAGACCTGATACGCGTCATATGGTCCCAGTTTTTCGGTTGCACCGGTAATGCCGATGATATTTTCCGTTTCAGCGCTTTTTTCCAGATAAAGCATTCTGGCGGAGGCCGCCACCTTGGCGTCATATTCCACGTCATACTCCTTTGACAGCGCCACGCTGTCCATCACATCGAGCGACAGAATTTCATAGGGCGATTTGGCGTACTGCACGCAGGTTTCGGTGTTGCCGGGAGTGTACCATTTGTAGAAATCGCTGTCGAGCGTCAGCCAGCCGACCTGATCGTTGCCGTATTGCTGCGTATCGGCGGCAGCAGAGGAAACCTCCTCTTCGGAACTGACGACCATATCGCCGTAGCTTGCCGTGCTGTTGTCATCCGAAGAAGCACTGCCCTTGTCCTTTTTCTCGACGTGGAGCGTGCATGCGCTCAGAGACAGCACCAGTGCGGCGCTGAGTGCCAGAGGCAGAAGCCTTTTCAAAGATGGAAGAAACATATTGTACCAACCCTTCTTATAATGAATTTGAACCGATGATCTGCTATTAACAGAAAATTCATTTGTCCGCATTCAGTATAGCAAATACTTTTCCGCAATGCAAGCTTTTTTTGTTTATATTTTTCCGTTCATGATTTGATTCAAAAAATCCTCGAAGGAATCCGCCGCAACCTCTGCCGAATCCTCAAATTCCGGCTCGTATCCCATGACGATTTTGCCGTCATCCATGCGATAAGCGTAATATTCATAGCCGTTTGCCACATTCATGAAAATCGGAAGGTGTTTGTCCCAGAAGGCGGTGACGTCCCTGATGATGTCCTCGTCGCCATCCGCGGCTTCGAGGCTGATGCGTTCGCATTCGTCCCAGCGGAATTGGTCTTCCGGTTTCGGCTCAAAATTGTCGGCGGTCAGAAACCATGCGGTTTCATCCGGCGTGATACATTCGGCAAGTCCGTCAATGAAGTCGGCGTATTCTTCGGGAAAATGGGGATATCGCTGCGTCACGGCGGGGTGGACAGCGCGCCCGAAACCTTCATAGGCAATGTGCCAGCCGTTCTGCTCCGCCCATATAAGAAACTGACTTTTCATTGCAAAACAACTCCTTTTTTGACTGATTATTTTCATTATATCACCGGGTTGTGCGGTTTTCAAGTGTTTTGTGAATCCATGTGGTAATGATGACTAAAAATCGCAAGGAAGCATGAAAAAAGCGGGAGATGACACTTGATTTGTCCGCTGCGCAATGCTATAATAAAAACGTAATCCAGTTGCAAAGGAGTTTTTACATGAAGATGAATCTATGGAAAAAAACAGGCTGTATGGTGCTGGTGAGCTTGCTGCTGTTGATGCTGACAGCCTGCGGGGGATTGAAAAAAGAGGATGTGGTGGGAACCTATGAACTGGTTTCCATGTCCACGGATGACAATTCCGTCAATACACAGACCATTGAGGGACTCAGACAGTTGGGCTTTGTCTCCACTCTTGAGATGAAGGAGGACGGAACCGCGGAAATGAATGTGTACAGCAAAAAGATGACGCTTACATATGACCTGCATCAAATGGTTTTCAGGATGGAGGGAGACGAGGGTTCCTTTACCTATGAGGACGGCAGAATTACCTTTACGCAGGGCGGAAACATCATGATTTTTCAAAAAACCGAACCGACAGTTTCCGCAAGTGACATGAAATAATTCTTCATCATAGGAAAGCAAAGAAAAACTATGTCATAAGCGCTATGCTTTTGACATAGTTTTTTGTTTTTATAAGCAATATTTCTTGACAAACCTGGTTTATTTTGTTAAAATATACTTAAATTTATCGATTCGCTGAATCGACAATCAAAAAGAAAGGGTGTATACTCAAAAATGAAAAAGACAACGATTCTCACCAAGGCATCGGCATTGTTGATCGTGATGACAATGCTCACACTCATGCTGACAGGCTGCACCAAAACGCCTGTGACAACGGCGGATTTTACCGCCCTCGCCCAGACCAAGGACTTTATCGTGGAGGACGCAAGCAGCCAGTTTTCGGATTACGATTACATCAAAGAGGTGACGATTGTCGCGCCCAAGAGCCTCGATTATCAGATTGAGTTTTATGTGCTGTCTGACGCGGCCTACGCACAGTCCTTCTTTGAAAACAACAAGACCAATTTTGAAATGAACAAGGGCAACGCTTATACCGACTCATCGAGCAGCGGCAAGAATTACGCCGTTTACAAGCTCAACTCCAACGGAAAGTATATGTTCCTCGAACGCGTGGATAACACCGTGGTTTACGTCGATACCGATAAGAAGAACCAGGAAGCGGTTGAGGCGTTTATGAAGGAACTGAAGTACTGATTCAATACCAATGTCAGTCAATCATGTATGGCGCGCACGATCGCTTCTAAAGTGATCGACATTGGATTCAATACAATTCGGATGGAGGCATCCCCCGGAAAATCGCCGAAAGGCTGTTTTTTTCCGGGGGATGCTTTTTTGGTTCAGTTCCATGCACGAACGCCTTCGATGTGGAGGAACCGCGCCTGATCGAAAAGATAGGACGAAAGCGGCGCGTCGAGCGCGTCATAAGTGTGGGTGCAGACGAGAATGTCAGGCGTGACAGCCGTGACCATCAGCGAGTGATAAAAAGTGCCGTTACTGTTTCCGAGCTGGATGATATCGCCTTGCTCGATTTCATCCGGCGACACTTCACGCGCATAGGGACCCACGGAACGGTTGGTTGTCAGAAAATGATACAGATACACAACGCCCGTCCATGCCGGGGCGCGGTCGGACAGGGAAAGATAGTACCAGCCGAAAGTGGGGGTAAAATTCATAACCCCCGCGCCCGCAAAGAGGCACTGCGATACAAAATTGGTGCAGTCTCCGCCGATGTCCTGAAAGTCGTAATAGCGGGGATTGCGCTTCAGCGCCCATTTCCGGGCATAAGCGACGGCGGCCTGTCGGTTGTACGGTTTTTCTCTCATACTAAAAAACACTCCCTTTCTTCGACATGATATGTCTTCGGCATACGATGCCTTTGACATAATATGCGAATGAAAGGGAATGTTTGTATCAGGTGATTGTGAAATGACAGCGCTCTCACATTCGTTATTCTCTATTATCTTAGCGCGGCGCCGCTGCGGGGATGATCTCATTGCGCCTTTCCTTCATTTTCGTTGTGGAGGACATCGAGATAGCCCGCCGTGATAATGCCGGAAGGCAGGGCAATGATCGCCACGCCCACAAAGGCGGACAGCACCGTGAACATACGCCCGACCGCCGAAACAGGAGTGATATCCCCATAGCCCACGCCTGTCAGGGAAATGGCGGACCAATAAATCGCTGCAAAGAAATTTTCAAAGGTATCGGGTTCGATATTGAACATAATGAGAGCGGTGAACAAGACGTAGAAGGTGGCGAGGGAGAAAACCGCCGTCAGCGATTTGCTCTGCCCTTTGAGAACGTGTATGATGCGATCCACGTTTTTGGAATAGCGGAAGAATTTGAACCCCCGGAACACCTTGAGCGTGCGGATGATGCGCAGCAGACGCAGCGCCTTGAAGCCCGCGTTCAGGGCAATGAGCGACGGCAGGATGGACAGCAGGTCGATGATTGCCATGGGACAGAAGGGATAAAAGACATAGGAACGGATGCCTTGGTGCAGTTTTTGCTCCGCCGTCACCAGCCGCATGAGATAGTCGATGATGAACACCGTGACAGTAGCCTTGTCGATAATATGAAATACGACCGCGTCGGATTTCACCGCGAGGGGAACCATGCCCACCACGATGCAAACCAGCATGATGGAGTCGTAAATCGAGCTCCAGACGGTTCCCTCCGCATCGTCCGCCGGTTCGATGATTTCGTAGAGCTGTTTGAGAAACGG
>CACWOA010000036.1 GCA_902762395.1 uncultured Ruminococcus sp. | reverse complement strand
TCATGGGTGTGCGCGGGCATCGTGTTCCAAGTGTTGCAGGGGTCGAGTTCTGTCATTCCCATCGAAAGCTGACAAGTCTTCAGCACCGAGTTGTGTATATACTGATTTACAACGCGCTTGTTCATATTCTCGTCACTTCCGAGAGGTCTGTGGTTTGCCTTATCCTTTGTGATGTACACTGTCGGATAGGTCTTGTGCGCGGGGCTGGAATTGAGATAGAACTTTGCCGGCTTTGCGGGGTCGTCAGAACGGAAAACTACTTCCTTTGTTCCCATTCCGATGTACATACCGTCCTTGTAGTTCAGCGCGTATTCCTTGCCGTCCAGAATGACCGTTCCCTTGCCTCCGACGTTGATAAGACCCATTTCTCTTCTTTCAAGGAAATACTCGGTTCCGAGCTCCTTTGTGCTGCCGAGTCTGAGCTCGCCGTCAACCGGCATTGCTCCGCCCGCTATCATTCTGTCCTGTCCGAATCAAACCGCCGATTACTTGGTCAGATTATCAATGCTGACCTTGCCCATCACGTCGCTGACGGTAATGGTGTAATCCGCCTTCTTGCTGCCGGCGGCAAGCACAACCCCCACCACGTAGCTCTTTTTGAGCTTATACTTGGCGCCCTGGGGCAGTTTGATGCTGATGTCGCCCATGACGTTTTTGATGGTGCAGTCGCCCGCCAGCTTGATTTTGGACTCGATCTGCGCCTTTCCGGCAATGTTTTCTATTGAAAACACGCCCACGCTGCCGTTGACAACCACCTTGCCCGCGCTGTCCTTAATGGAGAGATTTTCCACCACGCTCTCGTCCATCTGCACATTGCCCGCCACATCGGAGATGACCGCCTCCGGCGTGTTGATGCCGCTGAGTTCCAGCTTGCCCGCCACATCCTTGGCGATGAACTTCGTGAGCGTCAGCGATGCGGATCATGTTTTCAGTCTTGTGTGTAAAGGAATATACCGGTGCCTGCACGATATCATCGTTCTGGACCACCGTCGCGCTTTTCTTGGCAAACACCACAGGAATATCGCCCAATGCGTGTGCCGCAGCCACAGCCATAGCGATTCCGCTCGCTTCCACCGTCAGAACCAGTTCAGCGGGCATATTCTCAATTTCAATCGCGCCCTCATTGGTAGGCGTGGGAATCTGTCCCTCGGCATGGCTCGTGACCGTCTTGCTGTGGTCGCTGAAAGAAAACAGATTGCTGATGGACGTGTCATTGATCATCACGATATCGCTCATGGAAACGTACTGCGAAACGATGTCCCATGAAAAATCGCCCGCACCCCGCACGATGAATCCCACACCGATGGCAAAGGTGACAATAAATACCACAAAGAGCGAAACTGCTCCGATAATTTTCTTAATCAAAACGATCCCTCCGTTACCAATTTTTTACCCTCTTTGATGCAGTATTTGACCAGCTTGACAACCAACTTGGTGGCCTCTACCGAAGCCATGATCAGCAAGCCTGTCAGCGCGAGGAAAGAAATGCCGATGAAAATCAAACCCAGACAAATCCACAGGCTCTCCGCGCTGAAAGCCGTACCCACCGCAATGAGCGAACCGCCCGCCGTGGCAAAACCGAGAACCGCGCCGTAAAGACTCATCATCAGACTCACAATGATACCGCCTACCGTGGGAATCAGCAGCACACACAGCACGATCAGCATAATCAGACCAGTGGAATTAAATTTGCTTTCCGACTGCTTTTTTGGTTCATATCTGCGTTCCTCCGCCGCTCGGTCGTAATCGACATACGCGCTGCTCTGGGAAGACGCGCTCCGGGGATAACCGGGCTGCTGACCTCCGTAGGACGGCTCCGTATAAGGCGTCTCGGCGTGTGCCGCATAGGGATTGGCATAATTCTGCTGAGGTGCGGACGGCTGTTGGGTGGCGTAACCGGACTGCGCAGCGTAGCCTTGCTGGGTGGCATATCCCTGTGAGGAGACTGACGGACGGGGCTGCTGTGTCGCATATCCCTGCTGGTTGGCGTAGCCCTGCGAAGGTGCCGCCGCCGGACGGGGCTGCGCGGTAGTGTAGCCCTGCGAAGCTGCTGTGACCGGACGTGGCTGTGCGGTGGCGTAATCCTGCGAAGTTGCCGTTGCCGGACGGGGCTGCGCGGTAGTGTAGCCTTGCGAAGTTGTCGCAGCCGGACGGGGCTGCGCGGTAGTGTAGCCCTGCGAAACCGTCGCCGCCGGATGGGGCGTGGAAGCCACAGGCGCCGTCTTTCTGGTACCGTCCAGGAACTGATTGGCGACGTCATAAGGCGAACCGAGCGAGGCGGCGATTTCCGATTCGGTCTTGCCGTTTTCCAGACCGACACGGAAATGCTCCTCGTAGTCGCTGATAATGTCAGCTTTTTCGGACGCGCTCATGGTGACGAGATACTGATCGAGTGCTGTCAGAAACTCTTTTCTTGTCATGTTGGTTGTCCTCCGTTGTCTAATAATGTATTGATGTTGGATGTAAGCTGCGTCCATTCGGACTTCAGCGCATTCATGTAATCACAGCCCTGCTGGGTAATCACATAATACTTCCTCGGCGGACCGCCGGGGGATTCTTCGAGATAAGATGTGACGTAGCCGTCCTCTTTCAGCCGCCGCAGCACGGGATACACCGAGCCGTCGGAAATCTCCATGATCTTCGACAGGTCGCACGCCACGTCATAGCCGTAGCGGTCGCCGTTTTGCAGCATCGAGAGAACGCACATCTCCAGCACGCCTTTCTTGAATTGTATGGTCAAAAGCACCCTCTCCTTTCTTTCATTTCAATTTTCTTCTTCCCATAGCGGCTTATCGTAATCCGTTTTATCCGGCGTACACACATAGGCGCTGAGAATCTTACCAAAGGGAGAATCGGTCGCGAAATACGCATAGCGCGGTTCGCCGTTTTCAGACGCAAGCTCGTAATAATAATGGTAAGCCGTATTGTTATAGCGCTTTTCAAGAACATTCGCCGCGCCGATTTTCCCCGACACTTCCGGGTCGTCCAGGCGCTCATGTCCTGCCAGAATGTCCCGCATTTCCTCGGCGGTAAACACCGTGGAACCGGTTTCAATCCACAGGAAGGGCTGACCGTCGATCAGTCGGGCGTCCACTTCCTCTGCGCTTCTGATGTCGCACAGCAGATACACCCCGTCCCCATAGTGGGGATCACGGCTTGCCCCGTCGTCAAACACCGCGGCGGCTCCCAGATTCATCAAGGTAAAATACTGCACGCCCACCTCGTCCGGCTCATCGGTATTCCGATAACAAAAGGAAATGTAAATGCGGTACCATTCGCCGTTCATCCTGCACTGATAATCGGCACTGCTCTCTTTCACCACATGCCCCGCGTCATAGGAACCGCCCCCGACATAAATGCCTCCCTCTAATTCGCATAGGGAAAGATGCCCGGGATAGGCGGCAAAGAACGCGTCAAGCGCCTCGTCAAATCCTTCGCTTTGCTGCAAAGCGGGGGTGAAATTTCCGGCAAAACCGTCACGGTCGCCTTTGTCCGCCGCAAGCAGCAGGGCGTTGACCGCCTCTTGGGCCGCCTCATTATCGTCTGTCACCCATTCGTTCCGCCAGCGGTCAGGGACAAATTCATATTCCGTGCGCTCCGTCGTTGTCCTTACAACGGCTATCACGCTCTCCACGACAAGAGCTGCCGCCAGAATGACAGGCACCCCCAGCATGACCCCGCCTGCCACAATGCACGCAGTGGGGAAACGCTTGCCCTTGTTTTGCGGCTTGCGTCGGCCGACAATGCCGACAATGAGCAGTACCAGTCCGATGAGAAGCATACCGCCCAGAATCACCGCCGCGATCACCAGCGCGACAAACATCATGGAAACAAATGCCACCGTATCTCATCCCCCTTTATGAAATGATGCATCCTCTTGCTATTTTTTAAGTTTTAGTATTGTTTTAGGAACAATACCAATATACCATGCTTTGCCCCGTTTGTCAAGCGGTTCTCTATTAACATAATGCATAAATTTGTGGAATGAAAATTGGCCTTTTAACCAATCACAAGCCCATTCTCGGTTTGCGAGAGTCATTTCCGGTTTGCGAGGTTGCTTTTTGACTCTCGCATCGGTAGAATAAGGATGTGATCACACATTATTTTATAAAAATTCACAAAAAAGGAGTTTTGCCACATGGAAAAGAAAACCATCGGACAATTCCTCTCCGCGCTGCGCAAGGCGGGCGGCATGACGCAAAAAGAACTGGCGGAAAAGCTCCATGTCTCCGACAAGGCGGTCAGCCGCTGGGAACGGGACGAGTGCGCGCCCGACCTCTCGCTGATCCCCGTCATCGCGGACATCTTCGGCGTGACCTCGGACGAGCTGCTGCGCGGCGAGCGCCGCCCCGCCTCCTCCGCCGACAACCCGGCGGACGCGCAGGGTGAGGATAAAAAATTCAGCGCCAAATCCCGCAGGGAAATCAAGTACCTCATGAACAAAATGCTCACGCAGTACAAAATGCAGCTCCTGATTGCGGCGGCGGTGGCGCTGGTCGGCGGCGTGATCGGACTGATCTGCAACGGGTTTTGCTATGCCCTGCTGGGATTGGGCATTGCCGTCATCTTTTACATCGGAGCGGCGGCCTGCATCGCCGTCTTTACCCTCCTGACCTGCGCCCGCGTGGATTGGGAAGAATTTGACGGGAATGAAGCGAAGCAATACAAAAAATCCATCATCTACAGCGTATTTGTCACCGGCTGTGTCATTTTCGCCGTCATCTGCTATGCCTCGCTCCCCCTTGCGGATGTGGACAACGCTTATGCCGGCATTTCATGGGAATATATGCGGAGTACCTATGACTATATCACGCTTCTCTTTCTGCTGATCGCCGCCGCCGCGTGGACGGTCATGCGCGCGGCGCTGATACGGCTGGGACTTGTCAAGCCGCTTCTTAACGTCAAATGCAATGTGAAAGGCAACCTTCCCCTGCTGGGCAAAACGGCGGCGTGGCTGGCGCTGTCCCTTCTCCTGACCGCCGCCGCTCACGCGGGCTTTCATCTCTACGCTGACGCGCATATGCTGACGGCGGGGCGGCCATTTGTGAGCCGGAGCGACTTCATCGCGTATATGCAGACGCCCAAGCACGACGTCACCTATTTCGACCCATTGGGGCCTTCTTATGAAGGGGCCTTTGACATGCGCGAAACGCGGAGCGATGTGGCAGTCAGCCCGAGTGACTGGAGCGAATATGTGAAAGAAGAAGATTACGACTATTTTTATTACGATGATCAAAGCGGTCAGACCTACTATCCCGCCACCGTCGTTCTTTCCCCCAAAGACGGCAGGGAACTGTTCCGCTATATCTACCGCAACTTCGACGTGCAACACGTTGTCTTTTCCGACACGGACGAGCTGCTGCCCATTCGCGTTTATACGCAGAACGATTTCACTTATCACGACACGATCGTGGCAACCGTCAACACCGCCTTTGTCATTCTGTACTTTATCGAATTTGGCGCGGCGGTGGGGATTTATCTGAGAAAAAGACCAAAGCAATAAAAGCAAACCCGCACGCTTTTCCACCGACTGTTGAAAACTAAGTGGAAAAGTGTGCGAAATTGTTATCAACGCTGTCATTCTCCTTTTATTTTACAAAAATGTTTCAAATTGATAGCGGGATTTCCGCCCCATTGATTACTCTTTGTAAAGAAAACCGCTTCGTCGGATTTTGTCGGAAAAGAGGATGTTGAATATTACACCTCTGCTTTCCACTGTTGAAAACTTGGTGGAAAGTGGGGAAAACCTTGTATTTTCCGCCTTTTTTACCCAGAAATTGGATAATACAAGTTGTAATTCCACACTTTTCCACACTTTTAACAGACTTTTCCACGGTCTAGCGGTGGAAACTCACTGCCGAAATTTTTATCCACTTTGCATTACCGATTGTATTATTCTTTGTATTTTCGATACGCCGCACGGTTGCGCCGCATAGTGACACGGCGGACGGGCAATACTATCTTTGAAACATTTTTCCATGATAATGATATAATGGGTAAAGGAGAAAAACCGTAATATGATAAAGGGTGTCAGCAGATATGCCGTAGAGGTTGCCGTGAACGACAGCCCGTTTTTTGAAAAGGTCATATGCTTTGTGCGTCCGCAATATGCCGGAGGAAGCGCACTCGATCTCCATCGCGAGGCGCTGCGCATGGCGGATCATCTCGGCGCGGGAGTGGAGGAAGCGCAAAACGGTTCCCGTCATGTGCTGCGGGGCGGCTCCTCCCGTCCGTCGGCGGCCGTTCAGCCCGCACGGGCAGGGCAGTCGGACGGACAGCCCCCAAAACCGCCGGGCGGCGGCGCTCCGCGCTGGCTCCCCCTGCTGCTTTCGGCGGGCGGCGGTGCGGCGGCCGCCATTCTGATTTCGGCGGTATTATAGCATTTTCCATACTGCCGGACATAGAAACACTCCCGATGCCATATAATGGAATATGACCATTCATCGGGAGTGTTTTTTTTCATGAGTGCCACGGTGTATATTCCCATCATTGACAACCAATCCCGCCGCAAAGAGAACGCTGATATTGCCCTCGCGGTGCTGGGCGGCATCATCTGCTTCGGCATGTCGCTCAGCTTGTCGCGGCTGTGGGTCCGGTCGGGCGGCTTTCTTCTCACGGCGTTCGCGGCATCCGTCAACGGCAGCGTATGGGAGAGCGCCAAGGCGGTTTGCATTCCCCTGCTGCTCTGGGCAGGAGCGGAGAGCTTTGTGCTGCGCGTCAATTACCGCCGCATGACGGCCGCTGCCGCACTGAGTCTGCTGTCGGCGGGCATTTTTCATATCTGCGCGTCTTTTGTCTGCTTCGGCGTGCTGGGCTTTGCGCCTGTCTGGCTGTGCCGCGTCCTGACTGCGCTGTCTGTGGCGCTGGGACAGTGGGTTTCGGTGCGTGTCAAGCGCTTTCCGGGACGCGTGGAGGAATACTGGTTCTGGTACGCGGCGGCGCTGGCGCTGCTGCTCTACGCGCTGCTCTCTTTCACCGTCAATCCCCCGCACATCGGCTTGTTTTTCGACCCCGCGCAAAACATCTACGGCATGGGGTGAGTCTTTTGAGAAAGGCTCGCTTTCTGCTGATCCGAGAAACTTTTTTGCGGCGGAAACAGCAGTTCTCTGATGCCCAGCGCCAGCAGAAACAGTCCGAAGAGCTTTCCCGTCCCCTGTCCGCCCAATCGACCGCTCAGCCAGAATCCCACCGCCGCGCCCGGCAGTCCCCACAATGCAGTGGGAACCACCACCCGCCACGGCACGCGGTTTTCCTTTTGATGCAGCCACAGCGCCGCCGCCGCGCAGGGGATGAAAAACAGCAGATTAATGCCCTGCGCGTGAAGCTGATCCTCTCCCGCCACAAGCGTCAGGTACAACAGCAGGATACTGCCCCCGCCCAGTCCCATGGCACCCGCCGTTCCCGCTAAAAATCCGGCAAAAGCGGCTATGATTTCTATGGGCATTTTTACCGTCCTCCCATCCGTATCGTAAAATGAAATTTTAGAGGAATAACAAAAAAAGAAAAAGCGAAGCGCAATTAGCGAGCGAATGCGCTTCGCTTTTTCTTCTTTTTTCTTTTTCTCTCCCCACTTCCCACTTCCCACTAAATTTTCATTTATCGCCATCATCTCATCAGCAGATTGACACCCGCCCAGATGGCAAATCCTCCGAAAATCCGATGCAGCAGACGGGGGGATATGCGCCCCATGAGCTTTGCGCCGCAGAAGGCGCCCGCCAGTCCCGCCGGCAAATAAGACCAGACATCCGCCAATGCCACCCGTCCTCCGTGCAGATACATCGCCGCGCTCATGACCGACAGCGGCAGAATGACCGCAAGGGAACCGCTGTGTGCCTGTTTGACATCCAACCCGCTTTTTTCCAGCACCGGTACCGCCACCATGCCCCCGCCCGAGCCTAACAGCCCGTTGACAAGTCCTGTCAGCGCACCGCCTGCCATGACTTTGCCATTCCATCGGTAGAAGTTCCATCGGTGTCGTTGCTTGTTGCCGGACATCCTTTCTCCTCCTTGCTGCCTCTGTTTGTGTATGCTTTGATAGAAATAGCATCAGCCGTTTGCTCCCCTGTTATGCGTGGAAACAAACGGCTGCGTTTTTGTTTTCATTGGAATCATGTCGTTTGTCCATATATGCTTGATTCCTTTATGACCGCATCTGGGATCAGTGGGTTTGTTCTTGACAATATTGTAGACAAATGATAGAATAACTTTGCACCTGTTCGGGTGCATCGGATAAATTTCAAATTTTGGCAGACAGCCGACTGCGGTTGCTTGCCCCTGCTGGGGTTTTCCGTCTTTTGTTTTTGACAGCTCCTATTTTTTCACCTACAAGCCAAAAGCTCCGCCTCTTTTCCATGAAAAGAACGGCGGAGCTTTTGGTGCTTTTGATTTTTATCCACACAAGTCGCAGCCGCCCGCGACGGAACGATAACTCCGACGCAGGCGGCTGTTTCAATAACTCACCTGTTTTTGGATTGACAGAGATTGACAGCGCTTAGTTGTGGCTGCCGCCGTTGTTGTTTCTTCTGGGGCGGCGATCATCCCGGCGATCGTCTCTGCGATAATCGTCACGGCGCGGACGGCGTTCGCGGTCGCCGCGCTCGGGCAGGGTGTTTTCGGGAACAAGACCCTTGACCTTGATGAGAGCTTCGCGGCGGGAGAGGTTGAGTCTGCCCTTTTCGTCGATGCCTTCGACCATGACCATGATGCTGTCGCCGACATTCACCACGTCGGTAACGCGCTCGGTGCGCTTCACATCGAGCTGGCTGATATGCACCATGCCCTCTTTGCCGGGAGCGATTTCGACAAACGCGCCGAAGTCCATAATGCGGGTGACAACACCCTGGAATACCTCGCCGGGCTTGGGATCGTTGGCGATGATTTCCACAATCTCATAGGCGCGCTTGCACTTCTCCGCGTCAATGCCGCAGATGAAGACCTTGCCGTCGTCATCGATGTCGATCTTGACGTCGCACTCGGCACAGATCTTCTGGATGACCTTGCCGCCGCTGCCGATGACCTCGCGGATCTTGTCCACCGGGACAGTGAGGGAAAGCATCTTGGGCGCGTACTTGCTGAGTTCCTTGCGGGGTTCGGGAATCGCCTTGAGCATGATCTCGTCGAGAATGAAGATTCTCGCCTTGTGGGTCTTGACGAGCGCGTCCCAGACCATTTCAGGGGTCAGACCGTCGATCTTCAGATCCATCTGAATGGCGGTAATGCCCTCATGGGTGCCGCCTACCTTGAAGTCCATGTCGCCGAAGAAGTCTTCCAGACCCTGAATATCCACCATGGTCATCCAGCGGTCGCCTTCCGTAATCAGACCGCAGGAGATACCCGCGACAGGCGCCTTGATCGGCACGCCCGCATCCATCAGCGCAAGGGTGGAGCCGCAGATGGAACCCTGCGAGGTGGAACCGTTGGAAGAAAGCACTTCCGACACCACGCGGATGGCGTAGGGGAATTCCATTTCGGAGGGAATGACAGGAACCAGCGCTCTTTCCGCCAGCGCACCGTGACCGATCTCACGTCTGCCCGGACCGCGGCTGGGCTTGGTTTCGCCCACCGAATAGGAGGGGAAGTTGTAATGATGCATATAACGCTTGAATTCCTCGTCGTCGATGCCGTCGAGGAGCTGTCTGTCGCTGATCGGGCCAAGGGTCACGATAGAAAGCACCTGTGTCTGTCCTCTGGTGAAGAGTCCCGAACCATGCACGCGGGGCAGCACACCCACTTCGCTGGCAAGAGGACGAATTTGGTTCATGCCGCGTCCGTCCACGCGCTTCTGCTCGTCGAGCAGCCAACGGCGCACGACAAATTTCTGTGTCTTATAGAGGCATTCGTCGATCTTGGCCGCCTGATCGGGGTAGATTTCGTCGAATTTCTCGTGAACTTTCTCATAAATGGGCTTGAGGCGGTCGTCGCGGATTCTCTTGTCGTCGGTATCGAGCGCGACCTTGATGTCCTCGATGGAGAATGCCTTGATCGCCTCCAGCATCTCCGCGTCAGGTTCATTGGAGGGATAGGAGAACTTCTCCTTGCCGATCTCCGCCTGAATGCCCTTGATAAAGGCGATGACGGCCTGATTTGCCTCATGACCCGCCATAATGCCGTTGTACATTTCCTCGTCGGTGACGATGTCCGCACCCGCCTCGATCATGGGAATCTTCTTCTCGGTGGAAGCGACGGTGACGGCCATTCTGCTCTTTTCACGCTGCTCGGCGGTGGGGTTGATGACATATTCGCCGTCCACCATGCCGACCGACACGGCGCTGATGGGACCGTTCCACGGAATGTCCGAGATGGAGAGGGCGATGGAGGTGCCGATCATGGCGGTGATTTCGGGGGAGCAGTCGGGGTCAACGCTCATGACGGTGGCGACGATGGAAACGTCGTTGCGCATATCCTTGGGGAAGAGCGGACGGATGGGGCGGTCGATCACGCGGGAAGCGAGAATCGCCTTTTCACTCGGTCTGCCCTCGCGCTTCATGAAGGAGCCGGGGATTTTGCCCACGGAGTAGAGCTTTTCCTCAAAATCCACCGAAAGCGGGAAGAAGTCAATGCCGTCACGGGGCTTGGGAGAAGCGGTTGCCGCCACATGGACGGTGGTTTCGCCGTACTGCACCATGCAGGCGCCGTTGGCAAGCTGGGTGGTTTTGCCGGTCTTGACGACCAGCGGTCTGCCGGCCAGCTCGGTGGTGTACTCTCTGTAAGAGTCAAAGACCATATGCTCGCCTGCGAATTCAAGAATCTGAGACATAGTTGTTACCTCCAATAATAAAATGATGAAAAAATATTGAGGAATGTCAGTTCATGCGCAGGCAGCCGCATCGGTTCATGGAGACTTAGCAACAAAACCGACTCTCAGAATGTTTCGTTTGGCACTGCGCCCGCCGATGACAAGGCGCTTCTGAGCTTCCGTTTTACTGCTATGTCCCGTTTCCCGCGGGTTGTCCGCTTCTGCGGGCTGACATTGACCTTTCTTAAAGAAAAAAGTAAAAGCGGAACAAACAGGCGCAGAGGACTTTCTTTATTTCCTTAACGAATAAAGCAATTCTCTGCGCCTGTCGCCGCTGCTGCCGGTTTTCTGTCAAGACCGGCAGCGGATGAACGGATTTTGTTTGCCGCGAGTAATAACGATAAAATTACTTGCGGATACCGAGACGGGCGATGATGGAACGGTAACGCTCGATGTCGGTTTTGATGAGGTAGTTGAGAAGACCCTTTCTCTGACCGACCATCTTGAGAAGGCCGCGTCTGGAGTGGTGGTCGTTCTTGTGCTCCTTCAGATGCTCGGTGAGGTCGTTGATTCTCTTGGTGAGGATCGCGATCTGCACTTCGGGAGAACCGGTGTCGCCCTCGTGAATGGCGTACTCTTTGATGATGGCTTCTTTTTCTGCTTTCAGCATAGTGAAACACCCCTTGAAAAAAATAGTAATGATAACCGAAGCGCCCAGCCGCGGGTAACGGTGCTTTCCCTCC
>CACWOA010000035.1 GCA_902762395.1 uncultured Ruminococcus sp. | reverse complement strand
CAAGGACATCGAGGAGCGGTTGAACCTATAGAAATACACCGTGTCTTTCATCTCTGACATCCGTCGTTTGGTTCGTTCAACAGGTACAAAAGAATAATCACTGAACCTGCTGAAGAACTCATCACGGTCTTTACCCACAATCATGAGTACTCCCTGATCGGGCTTAGTACGCAGGAACTGTCCCATCTTGTCACCTGTATAGAAGTTCGTGCCGAAGAAATGAAGCATATCAATAGAGGTGTACATATATACTTTCTCTCCATGATCGATAAAGTCTTTCTTTACCCTGTTGGCTAAAGTCCTGTCGCTGCGAGTGTTCAACGCAGTGGGTTGGAAGAGTCCGTCAAGGGATGCAAAGATAACAAATATAGCGATTAGGGCAGACAACAGGGTGCGTCTCCGCAAGGCATAGACTCCTGCAGCGAGCAGAGCAACTAATACGATCACCATCCAAACACCTTGGGTGTTCTCCAAGGCGGAAAGCATTTGGATATTCTCTGCAGCATGCTTCCCATGGAAAAGGGTATGGGGAACCCATCCCGCCTTAACGACAACGAAAGCTGAAGTGAGTAAAAGGGCAATCGCTCCCATGACACCAGCGAAGATCTTCATGGATAGTACATGGCGACGTACCAGCCACAAGACATATTGTGCCAGTAGATAGGCCATGAAGGGATATACCGGTAAGAGATACACGCTACGCTTACTCTTGGGGATACAGTAGAAGAACAGGATGAGCAGGAATGCCAACCAAGTAAAGAGTTGAACTGCCGACATCTTCTTCCATGAGAAATGACGGAGTGATGTACGTTTCGCATAGAGCACCGGTAAGGAGATGAGCAACAGGACTGTCCAGGGAAGCCATCCGGTAATCAACGTGATGAAGTTATAGTAGAAAGGATTGTCGTGCGACTCATAGGTCATCTTCCCCATAAACCGTCCGAGGTTCTCTTCCTTTACCAGGTCGAGGAACGCATCTCCTCCCTGTTGCCAGGCAGCCACATACCATAAGGCAGGAAGGATACAGGCAAGTACAGCAAAGAGAAACAATTGTCCGGCAACACCCCAGAAGCGTTCTTTCCGTAGCAGTAGGAAAACGCCCATGACGAAGCAGGGAAGGATAATCCCCACAGGACCTTTGGTCAGCGTACCCATACTCATGCAGAGGATGGCAAGCCATGGTACACTGTTACGCCCCTTTTCATACCATCGATACAATAAGTAGAGGGCGCATACGATACAAGCGGTAAGTACCATATCCACCCTGCAGTTCATTCCTGCACGATGGACCTCGAAGGCGGTCAGGGTGAGAAGAGAAGCAACAAAGGCCGTAGGTTCATCACCACGACGGGCAAAGAACCGATAACCCATCACTACCATCACAATCAGGGCTAAAGCCGACGGTAATCGGGCAGTGAACTCACTCACATAGCCAGGCAGTAACGAGAATAAGGCGATGAGCCAATGGAAGAACGGAGGTTTGTAGGGTATATCACCGCCGTTGTTGATAGGCAGGATCCAGTTCCCGTCGTTGATCATTGACAAGGCAACGACAGCCTCCCGGGGCTCACCCTTGGTATTAAACTCCGTTAATCCGATAAACGGCAATAAAGTGACTGCCGCTATGGCCAGAATCAGCCAGCATCGTTTGTTGTTCATCATTCCACGCTTTTATTGTCTTCTTTGTTATATGATTGATTTCAGAGACGGGATGACGGCGTATTTTCGCGTCAATCGAATGAGCAAAACCAAAATCCGCAAATCCACCAAAGGCTGGAAAAATTTCTGGCTGTATGAGCAGATGCATCATGAGCTGGATTTTGACGGAATCTATTGGATGAATGTGTTGTTCCTTTTGATAGCGTTGCTGACTTTGGCACTGCATCTTTGTCTGGGTTGGTGGCGAGGCGTGCGATGGCCGCTGGCGATCTTGTTTTCGTCTTGCATGGCGGTGTATTGTCCGATGGGGGGCTTTGCGACGGTGCAGCACAATCTTTTGATGCACCGTCAGCCTTTTGTCCTGTGGCGGCGCCGGAAGGACGGGCGGAGAGGCTTTGACAGTATCGTATTTGATGGGATAAAAATGCTGCTTCCTGTATTTTTAATGGTGTTGGAATGGAATATCTATTCTCAGATTGTGTGATGGCCGGAAATTCCAGATGTAAGGTGGTAAAGCAATTGAATTGGCAGAATGTGATGGCGGAACTGTTGTATATCGGTATCGTCGCTGAAAAAGGCAGATGCTACCGTCTTATATGGAAATGCGGGTACAAGAGGACTTTAAAAACGCATGTGAATGCACTTCATTCATTGCAGCGCAGTCTGCAAAGTGATGAGATCAGGCAAAAGAAAGAGGCTGTCAACCGCTTTATTAATACATGCCGTCAAAACAGAGAGTTCGGGAAATATTACGACAATGCTTTTAAGGTGTTAAATGCCTATAAAATTGAAGAAACTTCTTCAGAGCGCTATCTGAAAACTGACGAATTGTTGGATGCATTATTTTCTGATTTATTGAAAGAATGCAATCAACCATTTTCTTCACATAAAAGGATTTATTACCTGCTATGTGCTTTACATAATTTGCCTCGCGTTTATTTTGACGCAAATAAGCAGGGGTTATCAGGTGAAAGAAGGCTAATTACGGAAGAGGAAGCACTGGAATACGCGTATGATAATATGGATGACGGTTTAAAAAGAAAATATAAAAACTAATGCCACACGCTGGAGGAGCTTATATCTTTTGAAATGCAAAAAAACATTGTAATTCAAATGATTTATTGCTATAATAGAATTAACATCCAAGCGAAAGAGAGGCTTTTGTCATGATTCTGGAAGTCAGGCAGGTTACGGCGGGCGGCAGCAATACATTTGAGGTCGCCAATAACGGTGTTCCATGCTATCGCGGAAGTGCTTCGTGGTATCCGATGGGCGTCAATATGACCAACAAAGTGATTCTTACCGATCTGAACGGAAATATGGTCTTTCAGACCCAATACAGTCTGATCGACAATGTGGCGGAATCTTCGATTCCCTTTAAGTATCTGTTTACGGGGGAGCAAAAGTTTTCCATGTATCAGGTGCTTGATCCGTCCGGCAGCGCGGTGGGTTCCTTCTTTGATGTGCAGATGGCGTTTCTGGATGTCAGACTGTGTATCTCGTTCGGGAATCGCCTTATTTTTGGTTATCGGAGAAGCATGGACTATCGGGAGGTAGTTTCATTTTATGAAAACGATGTGCAGGTCGGACAGTTGACGCGTTCGAGTAAAGTGACGGATCATCTCGATGTGTATTACGTCCATTTTCTGCCCCAGTACGACAATCTTTTGCCCCTGATTTCCATGTTTACGGTGTATTACGACTTTTTGTTCCACAATAACAGCGGTCAGTATTACAAGGGGACGATGCTGGAAAAGCAATATACCTATGACAAAAACAACGATAAGTACAATGAAAACTTCATCCGCGCGAATTTCGGTGAGGCGGAGCACGCGCGCGTGGAGGCGTTTATCAACCGCAAGATGGAAATGAAAGTGGGCAACCTGACCATGAAGCAGTTCTGGATCATTTTTGCCGTTGGTTGGGGCGTCGCCCTGCTTCTCGCGGGAGTGATTACGTTTTTTGTCCTGATGATGGCGATGAACGGTTAAAAAAATGCAGTAAATGAGGCGTGAACGCAAATGGAAAATGCGCTTGTCGATCAGATAAAGAAAAACTTTACGGATGATTCCCTGTCATCACTGGATGATTCACAGGTGTTGCAGTATTTGCTTTCATTTGCGGTCAAAGGCAAGGCGCTGGATGTCATTGCGGATAAGCTGCTCAATCGCTTTGGTTCGCTCAGCGAAGTGCTGGAAGCGCCCGTATCCGAACTCGTATCGGTCGGAAAGATCAGCGAAAACGCGGCGGTTCTCTTGTCGCTGATCCCTGATCTCTGCGGACAGTGCATGATGGACAAAGCGTACAAACAGAAAATCAGGGGAAAGAAGGAAATTGCCGCTTTTGCCTCACAGTGTTATATCGGTAAAACCGTGGAGGATTTTTTGGTGATCTGCATGAACGACGAGGATGTTGTGATCGGTTATCATTTTATGATGAAGGGCGCGGTGGACTGGGTGAATGTGGATATTCGGAAAATCGTCCGATTGCTCAACGAATCGAACGCTTCGGCGCTGATTGTTTGTCATAATCATCCGCGCGGCAATCCGATACCGTCCGGCGCTGACCTGAAGGTGACAAAACGCATTGCCAACGCGGTGGTCCCGCTGGGATATCGGTTTGTCGATCATATGATTTTTTCGGTGGACGGCTATCATTCCATGGCGGATGATCCCAACCGATACGGCAGCTATTTTCTTCCTGATTGATTTGATTTGACGATAAAAACGAAAACCGCCGAAGGCACCTGTCCCCGGCGGTTTTTAACTTTTTTATAAAACTTCCCAAAAGTAATATTAGGTATCTATGGTAAAATCGTCATAAATATAGCTTCTGCATTCGGTCTCATAGACACGGGGGGCATACCATGGGCTGATGCCCATAAAATCCCCGACATACAGTGCTTTGCCGTCGTTGATCGTCCATTCCATGCCGTGTTCCGGTTCCCAGTCACAGCTGAATTCCACCTGAAAGGCGAGCTTTTCACTGTCCTTGGGACGCTCGACAATCATGCTGTTGGGTCGGACATAGCGAAAGATGGTTTTGTGTGAGACGTCTCTCGGAACAAGGCATTCGTCGGTAGGGGTAAATTTCTGAATATCTTCGCAGTAGCGAATGGAGGCTTCTTTTAGTTCATACACAAGGAAAGGGGGCAAAAAGTTAAAAAAAGCGGCACACTGTTCGGCATACTGCCGCAGCGGTTCTTCCTGTCCGTAAAGAATGACGTCCATTTCACACCGAAAGAGGGTAGAACGCATTTGACCGATCAGAAGCCCGCGGTCTTCCCGAAAGTTGTTGATTATCATGTTTGTTTTCCTCCGTGTCGGTTGATCAGCCATAGGATACACTGTGTCAGCTTCATGGGATAAAGCCCGTGGCAGCGACCGGACAGTTGCTTGATCGGCATATTGATGATTTCGTCCACCCGTTCGGCGTATGCGGGAGACAGCGCATCATCGGTTTTCAGAATGCGCAGCATGACCCGTTTCACACATTTTTCCGCCAGGGCGAAAATGCCGATGCCGCTGAGCTGGTGCAGCGTGCAGTCAGTGGAATATATTGGCTCGCCGCAGGGGGAGAGGTCCGTGATCTTTTTGCCGAAAAGCGCGCGGAAATCGGATTCCTTGGGGCGCCCGATGGGATGTATGTACCAATCCGGCACATCATAATGCGGCACAGGTTCCCCTTTTACAGAAATCCACACCTCTGCGCGAAGATCGCTGGAGGAGGCGCCCGCATACAGGCGATAGCGACCCGCATTCACACGGAACCGCCCGAACTCCGTATCGTAACAGGCAAGTGCTTCGCGCGGCAGCAGCATGGTGATGCTGCGCTTTTCCCCCTTGCCTAAGTAAACCTTGTGGTATTGCTTCAACTCTCTTACGGGACGGAATCTGTCGTTTTTAGGCGGCTCCACATAGAGCTGCACGATTTCCGCTCCGTCGCGGGTGCCGATATTTTTGACGTCCAGCGTGATTTCCCATCCCTGTGAGCATTTGACCGCCCGCATGGCGGAATACGCGAATGCGGTATAGCTTAGACCGTAGCCAAAGGGAAAGGCAGGAAAAATGCCAGCCTTGTTGTAATAGCGGTATCCCACATAGATGCTCTCCCGGAATTCCGATACACGGTCGCTGGCGCCGAAGGTATCGCCGCCCGGCATATCCGATTCACCCAGCGAATAGCTGACGGACAGCCTGCCGCAGGGATTGGCAAAACCGAAAAGCAGACGCCCCAGCGCTTCGCACGTCCCCTCGCCGCCGAGCGGAAGATACAGCACCGATCTGACCTTGCCGATCCAGTTCATCTTAGGCAGTGCGCTGCCGTTTACGACGACTACCGTGTTGGCATTGACCTTTGACACGGCGTTAATCAGCTTGACCTGCGCCTTGGGGAGGCGGTTGGATTCACGATCAGCGCTGTTGTTGTCATGGATATCGTCAAAGCCCGCAAATATGACCGCAAATTCCGACGAAGCGGCACATTGCACCGCCTGTGACAACAGGGCTTCGTCAAACTGAGAATTTTCTCCCCATCCGTCACAATACCGGTACCGAATCTGGTTGTCGTCAAAGACTTGCAGCATATTTTTCACATGGCTGACAGGCAGCGCGTGCATACCGCCGCGCTGTATGCGGGGAACGCGGGCTTGTCTGCCGATGAGCGCTATTTCTCCGCCGAGCGGCAGGGGAAGGGTGTTTTTCTGATTTTTCAGCAGCACGGCGCATTGTTCCGCCGCGGTGACGCTAAGCTCGCGGCATTCCTCATCGCTCATACGTTCGGCAAGCGACGCGCCGTCAAATACCGTCATTTCCCTGATTCGCGCAGCGCACATAGGGGGATAATGCGCCGGGAGTTCTTCTTCCCTGACGGCTCTGCGCAGCTTGCGCCGGACGGTCTGACCGCCGGAGGGAACCGACAGATCCACACCGCTCTGCATACTCGCCACGCAGTCGGTCAGCCGTAAATCTGTCAGTACCGCTCCCTCCGATTTCCACTCACGGCGGAGAATCTCCGTGAGAAGCACCGCGTTTTCCGCGCATTCCAATCCGTTAATGCGGTTGCACCCGCATTCCACCGCGCGGGGCTGTGAAAGCCTGACGGCGGTTTGATAGGGTCTGAGATAGATTTCATGCAGGGCGCGCTTGTCAATCACACTGTCACAACTGTATTTGCCGACAGACTGTCTGCCGCCGGCGAAATGCCCCAGCACCGCCGCGGTTCCCACCGACTGTACGCCTTTGACCCATTCGGCGGTCATTGTGCCGTTGAGATAGGGGTCTTCGCCAAAGCAATCCGCCAGCCCGCCGTACAGGGGACTGCGTACCACCCCGGCATCGGGCGAGCGGACGGCGTTATATCCTCCGTCAAGCGCCATGCTGCCGACGGCTTTGCCGATTTTCCTGACCAGTTCACGGTCAAACGAACTGCCCAGCGCACAGGGAGAGGGCATACATACGCCTTGTGTCCCTGCGTCGGTTTCATATTTCAGCCCGCGGCTGCCGTCGGTCAGTCGGATGGATGCCCCGCTTTGTCCGTCCGGGGTCTGACATCCGGCGCAAATGGCCGTATCAGCCGCACATTCTTTGTTTTTTTCGTTATTGTTCCGATAGCTTTCAGAGAATTCCAATACCTTCACCCTTTTCAACGAATAGTCACACATCTTTATCTTTTATATTACCACATTTGCAACATAAATTACAAGTAGTTTTTGTTAATATTCGCAATGTGTATGGTTTTTTGGAAATTCATTTCTTTTTTCTGTCAAAAACACAACGCGAAAATCGTTGACAATGTGGTGACAAGGGGGTAAAATTATAGTGAACATCTATATTTACCATTTTTTAATATATGCAAGAGAGGAATTTACCCATGTCCAAGATCAGAACACGTTTTGCGCCTTCTCCTACTGGCTATATGCACGTCGGCAACCTCCGCACGGCGCTGTATGCCTATCTCATTGCCAAGAAGCAGGGCGGCGACTTTATCCTCCGCATCGAGGATACCGACCGCGAACGCCTCAAGGACGGCGCGATGGATATTATTTATGACACGCTCCGCGAGACGGGGCTTCACTGGGACGAAGGTCCCGACGTCGGCGGGGATTGCGGTCCCTACATTCAGTCGGAGCGCAAGCCTCTTTATCTGGAATACGCCAAAAAGCTGGTGGAATCGGGTCACGCTTACTACTGCTTCTGCACCAAGGAACGGCTGGAGTCGCTGCACACCGAAGCGGGCGGCATCGCCAAATATGACGGACACTGCCGTGATATCCCGCTCGATGAGGCGCTGGCACGAGTGGCAAGCGGCGAGCCGTATGTCATTCGTCAGAAGATGCCGCACGAGGGCGTTTCCTCCTTTGAAGACGCGGTATTCGGGCATGTGGAGATCGACAACGCCGAGCTGGAAGACCAGATTCTGCTCAAATCCGACGGCTATCCGACCTACAACTTTGCCAACGTCATCGACGATCATCTGATGGGGATTACCCATGTTGTGCGCGGCAACGAATACCTGTCCTCCACGCCGAAATACAACCTGTTGTATGACGCGTTCGGATGGGAGCATCCGGTGTATGTCCATTGTGCGCCGGTGATGAAAGACCAGCACGCCAAGCTTTCCAAGCGAAACGGCGATGCGAGCTATCAGGATCTGATCGCCAAGGGCTACATTTCCGAGGCGGTGCTGAATTACATCGCGCTGCTGGGATGGAGTCCCAAGGGCGAGGAAGAAAAGTTCACCCTTGCCGAGATGACGCAGGTGTTTGATATCAGCGGCATCTCCAAGTCCCCCGCCATCTTTGACCCGGAGAAGCTGCGCTGGCTCAATGCCGAGTATATCCGCGCCATGAGCGAGGAGGACTTTCATAAAGCCGCTCTGCCTTTCATCCGCCAGAGTGTGAAATCCGAAACCGCTGACACCGCGCTGATTGCCAAGTGTCTGCACCAGCGCACCGAGGTTCTCGGAGAAATCGGCACGCAGATTGATTTTATCGACGAGCTGGCGGACTATTCACCGGAACTGTTTGTCAATAAAAAATCCAAGTCCACGCTCGAAAGCAGCAAGACCATGCTCGAAGCGGTCATCCCCGCGCTGGAGGCGCTGCCGGACTGGTCGCAGGAGGCGATTCACGACTGCCTGATCGGCATGGCACAGCAAATGGAGGTCAAGAACGGTCTGCTTATGTGGCCCGTGCGCATTGCCGCCTCCGGCAGAACAGTCACGCCCGGCGGCGCCGTCGAGGTGCTGGGCATTTTAGGGCGCGAGGAAGCGCTGCGGAGACTGAAAATCGGGTTGGAAAAGGTAAACGGATGAGTTACTTATTTTAAAAGGAGGAGTCACATTGGCTGACAAAACAGACAAATTAGAAAAAACAGAAGAAAAAGCAACCGAGAGCAGCAATTTCATCGCGGAATTCATCGCGGAGGATATGGCTCCCGGCGGACAATTTGAGGGTATGACGGTTCACACCCGTTTTCCGCCGGAGCCAAACGGCTGCCTGCATATCGGACACGTCAAGGCGCTCTGCATTGACTTCGGCATGGCGGAGAAATTCGGCGGCATTTACAACCTGCGCATGGACGACACCAACCCCACCAAGGAGCGCGAGGAATTTGTGGAGGCGATCAAGGACGACATACACTGGATGGGCTTCGACTGGGGCGACAGATACCACTACGCTTCCGAATATTTTGAAGAAACCTATCAGTACGCGATAGAGCTGATCGAAAAGGGGCTTGCCTATGTGTGCGAGCTGACCCCGGAACAGATGAAGGAAATGCGCGGCACCCACGACACGCCCGCGCAAAGCCCTTACCGTGACCGCCCGAAAGAAGAGAGCCTCGATCTTTTCAAGCGCATGAGAGCCGGCGAATTTGAGGACGGGAAGTACACGCTCCGCGCGAAGATTGACCTTGCTTCCGGCAACTGGAACATGCGCGACCCTGTCATCTACCGCATCAAGCATGTTACCCACCACAGGACAGGCGACGAGTGGTGCATCTATCCTATGTACGATTTCGCTCACCCCATCGGCGACGCGATCGAGCACATCACCCATTCGCTTTGCTCGCTGGAATACGAAGATCACCGTCCGCTCTACAACTGGGTCATCGAGAACATCTCCGCACCCGCCAAGCCGCGTCAGATTGAGTTTGCGCGCCTCGGCATTGACTACACCGTCCTCAGCAAGCGCAAGCTGCGCAGACTGATTGAGGAAGGCATTGTTTCCGGCTGGGATGACCCCAGAATGCCCACCCTTGCCGCACTCAGACGGCGCGGTTACACGCCCGATTCCATCCGCAATTTCTGCGAACGCATCGGCGTGGCTAAGAACGATAATGTCGTGCAGTGGAGCTTTCTGGAGCATTGTCTGCGTGAAGACCTCAACGCCAATGCTATCCGCGCGATGGCGGTGCTCGATCCCGTCAAGCTGGTGATTACCAACTATCCTGAGGGACAGTCGGAATTTTTCGAGATTGAAAACAACCCGCTCAACGAGTTGGAGGGCAAGCGCAATGTCTCTTTCAGCCGCGAGCTGTACATCGAAGCCGACGATTTCATGGAGGAGCCGCCCAAGAAATACTTCCGTCTCTTCCCCGGCAACTATGTCCGTCTCAAGGGTACCTACATCATCAAATGCACCGGCTGCAAGAAGGACGAGAACGGCAAGGTGGTCGAGGTCTACGCGGAATACGACCCGGACACCCGTGGCGGCAATCCGCCTGAGGGCTTGAAAGTCAAGGGTACCATTCACTGGGTCAACGCTGCCGACTGCGTGGAAGGCGAAGTGCGTCTCTTTGACCGCCTGTTTGATATTCCCAATCCCGACGCGGCGGATGTGGATTTCATGCAGCATATCAATCCCCATTCGCTCACCGTCAAGCAGGGCTGCAAGTTTGAGCCGTGTCTTGCCGCCGCGCAGCAGGGGGAAGGCTTCCAGTTTCTGCGACTGGGGTATTTCTGTACCGACAGTGTGGATTCCTCGCCCGATCATCTGGTCTTTAACCGTTC
>CACWOA010000034.1 GCA_902762395.1 uncultured Ruminococcus sp. | reverse complement strand
GACGAATGCGCCGTAGCTGGTCATGGACTTGACAACGCCGGTGTAGGTCTTGCCCGGCTCGATTTCATCCCAGAATTCCTTCTCCGCGAGCTTCTTGATGGATCCGATGACTCTCTCTCTGCCGCCCTTGATGACCTCAATGATCACAAACTTGACCTTCTGCTTGAGAAGGCTTTCAAGGGGCTGCTTGGGAGCCAGCATGCACTGGGAAGCCGGAATAAAGACGGTCACGCTGTCGCAGGCGACGAGAACGCCGCCCTTGATGACCTGGATGACGGTGCCTTCAAATACAACGGGCTCTTTTTCTTCGGTCACAGTCTCGGTCTTGTCTTCCGCCTCGACGTCTTCGTCGTCATCGCGGCGGCGGCGTCTGGTGGTGATCTTCGGGGAAGCTGCGATCATCTTTTCCATGGTCTTCTTGGATTCAAGAATCTTCTTGGACAGATAAATATAGCCTTCCTGGTCGTTGGTCTTGAGAATGATCAGCTCAAGCTGGTCACCGACTTTGACAAGGTCAGCAGTGGTCGCATTGGGATCATCGGTCAATTCTTTGAGTTCGACAACGCCGGACTGTTTTCTTCCGACATCGACATAAACCTCAGTCGGGGTGATCTCGACAACCGTACCTGTGACTACCTTTCCGTTAATATTTGAATTTTTGAAAGACTCCTCCAGTAATTCTGCGAAGCTTTCGTTGTTTTGGTTTTCGCTCATGGTGAATAGAACCTCCTTAATTATGTCAGCCGGTGTGGATGCACCAGCCGTAACACCTATGTTTTTGGCCGCTCTGACGTCGTCCATCGGTAAATCGGCGGCAGTCTGGATGAGTACGCTCTTGCAGTTCTCGGAACAGATATGAAAGAGCTTTGCCGTGTTGGAACTGTTTTTTCCTCCGATGACGACCATCAAATCACATTTTTTGGACAGCTCGGCGGCCTCCTGCTGTCTGCTTTGTGTGGCACTGCATATTGTATCAAAAAAAGTGGCGTTTGTACAGTCTTTTTTTAAAATATTCAAACATTTTTTCCAAATTTCTGTGTTAAATGTGGTCTGCGCCACGACAGAGACCGGTTTTTCCTTCAACTCAGGGTGATTATCCAGCAATTGCCTGAGATCCGTGTCGTCCTTAAACGTATAGGCAACGTCCTTGCAGCGGCTCCTGATTCCCAACACTTCCGGGTGTTCAGCGTTACCGGCAATCAATATTATATCACCTTTTTCTGAGGCTTTCGTGACGATACTATGAATTTTTGCTACAAATGGGCAGGTTGCATCCTGAATTTCCAGATTTTTTTGGCTGAGTTCCTCATAAACCGACAGCGGCACGCCGTGTGACCGGATCACCAGCACATATCCCTCCGGCACATCTTCCGGACGGTTGGCGATGACGACTCCCCTGTCCGCCAACTGCGCGACCACCTGTTCATTGTGAATAATCGGACCGAGGGTGCAAACCTTTTTGCCCTCATCCAGCAGGGAATTGACCAATTCCACCGCGCGGTTGACGCCGAAGCAAAAGCCGGCGGTTTTGGCGCGGGTAATCGTCTGAGTCTGAGAATGCATTTCTCATCACCGTCCTTGGAAAAACTTTGGAAAAAAGAAACAGGAAAAATGTGAACCGACAAAGTTATCAACGGATGCGGCTCTGAATCGTGTCCACCACCAACTGCACCGAATGCTCGAAGTCGATTTCGGAGGTGTCGATCAGAATGGAATCCCTGGCGGGGCGAAGCGGAGAGATCGGCTTGTGTTCGTCGTAATAATCGCGCTCTTTGATATCCGCCAGCACGTCCTCGTAATTGGTCTCCATGCCCTTTTCCAGCATTTCCTTATATCTGCGCTGCGCACGGACCTCTGCGGAGGCAGTCAGAAAGATTTTGACGTCAGCGTGCGGCAGCACTACCGTGCCGATGTCCCGTCCGTCCATAATAATATTGTTGTTTTGCGCCATTTCCTGCTGCATATCCGAAAGGCACTGACGCACCTTGGGGATGGCAGAAACAATCGGCGCGCACCGTGTCACTTCCCGTGTGCGGATGACGCGGGAGACATTTTCGCCGCAGAGATAGACCTTCTGCTCGCCGTCCTCATAACGCAGCTCGATGTCGAGCATCGGCAGGATGTTCCCCACCTTTTCCGCGTCGTTCGGGTCGATGCGGTGCTGCATGACAAACAGCGCCGCGGCGCGGTACATAGCGCCTGTGTCCACATAAATATAACCGAGGCGTTTGGCCGCCTCCCGCGAGATCGAGCTTTTGCCCGCGCCCGACGGTCCGTCAATGGCAACATTAATCATAGGAGTAAAACCCCATCCTTTCCGCTGCGGCAATTCCCGCACACCTGCCGGTGGAAAACGCGATTTGCAGATTGAATCCGCCCGTGTGCGCGTCCACGTCAATGACCTCCCCCGCGAAATACAGCCCCTCCACCAATTTCGACTCCATCGTGCGGGGGTTGATTTCGGACACCTTGACGCCGCCGGACGTGATGATCGCCTCGTCGATGGGACGGAAGCCTGTCACGGTGAAATCAAGATGTTTGAGAAGCTCCGCCAGTGCCAGACGCTGTTCGCGCCGGATGGCGTTGACTTTTGTGTTATAAGGAATGCCTGTTCTCTTTATTATAACAGAAATAATCTTCTGTGGCAAGAGTTTTGAAAGAGAATTTCCAAAATCTTTATTAATATTTTGCGTAAAATCGCGCTGAATCCTTGCGTCAAGCTGTTCCAAGCTCAAGGCAGGCTTCAGATCAATGGAAATGAGGTACGGTTTCCGGATGTCACGGATATGGGAACTGGCGCTGAGGATGACGGGTCCCGACATACCGAAATGCGTGAAAAGCATTTCACCGAAATCCCTGTAAATCACCTTGCCGCTGTCCGGCTCGGTGACAGTGATGGCAATATTCCGCAGGGAAAGCCCCTGTGCGTCGCGGCAGTCCTTTTCCTGAATGACCAGCGGCACCAGCGAGGGTTTTGGCTGCACGACGGTATGACCCGCCTCGCGTGCGAACCGATAGCCGTCGCCCGTGGAACCTGTCAGAGGATAGGACAACCCGCCCGTCGCCACGATGCACGCGACGCAGGGGATCTCCTCTCCCCCTTCGGTGCTCACCGATATGACTCTCCCCTCCTGACTGCCGATAGACGTCACCGTATCGCGCATCACACGCACGCCGTTCTGTCGGCAGTAGTCGATCAGGGCGTTGTTGATATCGGCAGCCTTGTCCGATACGGGAAAGACACGGTTGCCGCGCTCCACTTTGAGCGCCACGCCCCGCTGCTCAAAGAAGTCCATGACGTCACGATTGGTAAAGCGGGAAAACGCGCTGTACATGAATTTGGAATTGACGGGAAGATTGGCAAAAAACGTGTCACGGTCACAGTCGTTGGTCACATTGCAGCGTCCCTTGCCCGTGATGAGAAGCTTTTTGCCGTTGCGCTGGTTCTTTTCGATCAGCGCCACCTTTGCGCCGCGTTCCGCCGCCGTTCCCGCCGCCATCATGCCGGCGGGACCTCCGCCGATCACGACCAGATCGTATGCCGTGATTGCGCACTCTCCTCCGGCTTTTGGTAAATATCGTAATCGTCCCAGATTTCTTCCAGACGGCGGAAGGTCTCGGATACTTCGTTCTTGTTGCGTTTGATGGCCGCTACAATCAGGGCATTGATCATGCTCATGGGAGCCACCAGCGAATCCACGATGGAAAGCATATCGCTCTGTGCGATAAGCGGGCACTCGGAGTACTGCACCAGCGGCGAGGACATACTGTCCGTAATGGCGATAATGTTCGCGCTCTTGGTGTTGGCAAATTTCAGCGCGGCAATGGCGCTGTTGCAGTAACGCGGAAAACTGATGCCGATGACGCACGCCTCGCTGTCGACGTGCATCATCTGCGCGAGAGTGTCGCTTTCATTGGATGGGTCGATCACCACCACGTTTTTGAAGATCAGTTTGAGATAATACCCTAAAAAGACCGCCAGCGCTTCGGCACTTCTCGCGCCGAGTATGTAGATTTTGCTGGCGGAGCAGATCATCTCCACCGCTTTGTCAAAATTCTCCTTGGAAACCTCGCTGAGCGTGTGACGGATCTTGTCCACATCGGAGCCGAGGACACTCTCCAGCACTTCGTCATCCCCGATTCTGCTGCACGCCACGTCGATGCGCTGCACCGAGGTGAGACGGTTGCGGATCATCTCCTGCACCGCTTTTTGCAGCGCGGGATAACCGTCATAGCCCAGTTCCGTGGCAAAACGCACCACGGTGGATTCACTCACGCCCACGGTCTTGCCCAGCTTGGACGCCGTCATAAAAGCGGCCTTGTCGTATTCCTCACAAATGTACTTCGCAATCAATTTTTGCCCTTTGGAAAATCCCGCATATTGGGACTGAATGGTATTGAAAAGCGAACTTCCCATGGTTGATTCCTCACTTTACCATTTTGCACGCGACGGCGCAGACTGTCAGCACCTGTCCGCGCCGATGCAATGCAAAAGGCACTCGCAATAGATAAAATGCGAATGCCCGCAGTATTCATTGATTTTTGAGCTTGAGCGCGCGGTCAATGGCGCGTTTTGCGTCGCGCTTCGCCATATCCTCACGCTTGTCGTAAATTTTCTTGCCCTTGCAAAGACCGACCTGCACCTTTACCAGCGAACCTTTAAAATAAAGCGACAGCGGCACGATGGCGTAACCGGCCTGCTTTACCTGGCTGTAAAGGCGCGAAATTTCCTTTTTGTGGAGCAGAAGCTTCCTCACCCGCAGGGGGTTCACGTTGAACACGTTGCCGTGATCGTAAGGGCTGATATGCATACCTTTGATAAACAGCTCGCCGTTTTCGATGGCACACCACGCCTCTTTGATGTTGGCCTTTCCCTGGCGCAGAGACTTCACCTCCGTGCCGGTCAGCTCAATGCCGGCCTCAAAGGATTCCTCCACAAAATACTCGTGATAGGCTTTCTTGTTCTGGGCAATGCTTCTGTTTGCGTTTTTCTCCTTCGCCAAATTTGTCACCTCATAATTCACTGCGCCCTTCGAGAGCGCGCTTCAAAGTCACTTCATCGGCATATTCCAGATCTCCGCCAACAGGTATTCCGTAAGCAAGCCGCGTCACCTTCACGCCGAGGGGCTTGATGAGACGGGATAGGTACATCGCCGTCGCTTCGCCCTCCACGGTGGGATTGGTCGCCATAATGACCTCGTTTACACCGCCCGCATGGATGCGGTTCAACAGTTCCTTGACGCAAAGCTGTTCCGGTCCGATGCCGTCCATCGGAGAAATACAGCCGTGCAGCACATGATAGGTCGCGTTGAATTCGTGGGTGCGTTCCAGCGCGATCACGTCCTTCGGCTCCGCGACAACGCAAATGACCGATTTGTCCCTCGCGGGATTGGCGCAGACGGAGCAAAGTTCCTCGTCGGTCAGGTTGCAGCAGACCGCGCATTTGTGAATCTTCCGTTTCGCGTCCAGTATGGCGTTGGCAAAGCCCTCCGCCTCCTGCTGCGGCAGATCCAGCACATACAGCGCGAGCCGCTGCGCCGTCTTTTTGCCGATACCCGGAAGCCGTTCAAACTGCTCGATCAGCTTGCTCAGGGGTGCTACGCGGTACGCCAATTAAAATCCCATTCCCGGAAGCGACAGACCGCCCGTGACGGCGTTCATCTTTTCTTCCTTGTCGGCGTTGATGCTGCGAATGACCTCGTTGACGGCGCCCGTGATCATGTCGGAAAGCATATCGGGATCCTCGGGGTCGATGGCGTCGGGGCTGATGGTGAGATTGGTGATCTCCATGCTGCCCAGCATCGTAACGGACACCGCGTTGCCGCCGGTGGTGACGGTATATTCTTTTTCCTCCAGTTCAGCGGAAACCTTTTCCATTTCCTCCTGAATCTTCTGTGCCTGCTTGGCGATCTGGCTCATGTTGGTGGCCTGACCTTGTCCGTAGCCTTTGGGTAATCTTGATTTCATTGATAATTCCTCCTAATTTTCTTCCACGTCAATCCCCGCCTCCGCCGCGCGCTGCTTGATTTTGTCGGCAGCCGCCAGCACGGCGTTCTCGGATGATTGGGTGGCGTTGCTGTTCGGTATATATTGAACTGCTCCCGAAGGGACATAGGGTCCCAGTCGGCAGTCGATTCCTGAAAGTTGCCGGATAATCTGCCGGATGGATTCCTTGACCTGCGCGTTTCGCAGCATATCCCGCCCGAAACCATTGGTTTCGATCAGCAGGTATTTACCGTTGAGAAAGGCGCGTGACTCGGACAACACACTGTAGGCGGGCTTGTTGGCGCTTTCCAGCATTTCCAGCGCCCGGTTCCATTCCCCGTAAGGTTTGGCGCCGTCGCTCAGTTCCCTGACGGTGGCGGAAACGGCGGGAGCGTTTTGTTTGCCGTCCTGTTTCGCCTTGTCATTGGGATCGGAGGCGGTGCCCAGAATAGGTATCGTTCCCTGCGGCGCTGCCGTCGCCTGCACCGCGCCGGACCTGACGGCTCTTTCGAGTGACTCGATGCGTCGCAGAAGAGACGCAATCGCCGCGCTCTGCTCCTGTGAAACAGGTGCGCTGCCCGCGGCAGGTGCTTGCGCCCTTCCGGCGCTGCCGGGTGCATAGCCGCACATCCGTATGAGAACGGTTTCCATCTCTACACGCTTATTCACGCCGCGCGTCATTTTTTCATAGGACTCCTGGAGCATATTGAGGTTCTCTATCGACTGCGCCGCCGTAAAGCGGGAAGCCGACTGCTTCAGTTCGCTCAGTTCCGCATCGGACGCGACGATCAGACCGTCCGCGTTTTTGACCGTGCAGAGAATCATAATGCTGCGAAAGTAACCGATCAGTTCATCGCACAGCCGCAGCATATCCTTGGAATTGGCATACAGCTCGCTCACCAGCTTCATGAGCGCCGCGCAGTCCTTGTTTGCGATGTGGTCGGCGATCTCGTTGATGTAGCCGGTTCCCGCCATGCCAACCGTCTCGCAGACCGTCAGGGCGTTGACCTGCCTGTTCTTCCCCATCGCCTGATCGAGAATGGAAAGCGCGTCTCTCATGCCGCCGTCCGCCAGACGCGCGATCATCAGACCCGCGTCATCATCAATGTCTCCGCCCTCCTGCCGGGCGATGTATTTCAGTCTGTCGCAGATCGCCTGCGGCTGTACGCGGTGAAAATCAAATCGCTGGCAGCGGGACAAAATCGTCGCGGGCAGCTTGTGCGGTTCGGTGGTCGCCAGGATAAAAATGACGTAGGACGGGGGTTCTTCGAGCGTTTTCAGCAGCGCGTTGAATGCCTCCGTCGTGAGCATATGCACTTCGTCCACGATAAAGACGCGGTACTTCGCCTGCGCGGGGGTATAGCGGATCTCCTCCATCAGGTCGCGGATATCCTCGATTTTGCGGTTGGACGCGGCGTCCATTTCGGTCACGTCCATGATGCTTTCGTCCTCGATGCCCCGGCAGATTTCACATTCACAGCAGGGATTGCCGTCCACGGGATGCAGACAGTTGACCGCCTTGGCAAAAATCTTGGCGCAGGTGGTCTTGCCCGTGCCTCTGGAACCCGTGAAGAGATAGGCGTGCGCGATTCTGTCGGAACGCAGCTCATTTTTCAGCGTTTCGGTCACATGAGGCTGCCCGACCACATCCGCAAATGTCTTCGGCCGCCATTTGCGGTAAAGAACCTGGTACATCCGCACACCCTCTCATTCACAAAAGTTCGCCTGAAAGCGCAATCCGCGCATAAACGCGGACAATAAAATAAGACAGAACTTTCATGCACATCGTCATACGGACACCAGATTGACTGCGGCGCACAAGACAAACCGCTTAATGCTGCTCGGTTCCCCGCCTGACATGGTTCACAGCGCCCTGCCGCACAGGATCCGGCATCCGCATGTCGATATGCACGAATATATTCTGTCTTAATTTCAGCTATTGCACAAATCTTCAAAGACGCATTCAGCACTTCTTTCGATTTGCTATAATAGTATAATACATTATTTCAAAAAAATCAACTCTTTTTTGCCTGTCGATTGTTAATTTTTTGTATCTTTATCACTTTTTCATCACAAGTCACTTTCCCACCCTTCCACTTTTATGAGAATTTGCGGATTATCATTGATTCGGTGCGTGAATCATGGTATAATGGCTGTAATTCCATCATGAGGAGACTCACGGAAATGAAAAAATATCAAAAGGTGCGTATGACCAGCAACCGTTACCGTTGCGACGGGATCACCGAGGGAATGATCGGCTATATCCTCGAAATATACGATGAACGAAGCTGCGAGGTGGAATTTTCCGACGCCGACAGCGGCGCGACGGTTGCCTGTCAGGCGATTGACAGGGTATGCTTTGAGGTCATCGACGACTGACAAAGGAAGTGATGGTAATTGTCCGCCTGTCTCGATTTACATTTTGTGTGTTCCGCTCCCATTGACTTTACCCAAGACATTTCGCCGCTTTGCGCTAAATACGATTTTTCGGTAAACGGCATCACGGCGATTGACGACTGGCACTGGAATCACCCCGCCGAAATAGCATTGCTGTCGGATATCGGAGAGGTTCTGGAAAGCGGCAGGATTGTCGTCATCCGGCTGATCACACCGCTGTACCGCAACGCCGGCGTGTATCTGGAAAAGATCGGTCGGAAATATGTCTGGTCGGTATGGCTGAGTCTGGAGCGGTTTCCCGAGTTGGAAGACAGCCGTCTGAATTTGCGCAGCAAATCTCGTTTTGACAATATTTACAGCGAGATTGCGTATGTTTCCGCATTCCTCCGGGCGGACTGCGAACTCATTGCCGTCGGCGTGGAGACGGAGTTCGATTACAGCGACGACCGGACGGACATGATACGGAACGCCCACAATATCGCCGTGTGGAGCTTTGGCGAGCGTGAATCTGAAAGTTCATTTTTGCTGCTTCGGCAAGGCTATCACAGACGGTGGAACCATGATCTGAATGCCTACGTATTTGAACGCATCGGAGAGTAATTTAAAGGAGTTGAATGGCAATGCATCCCATTATAGAAGAAAACTGGGGCAAGGTGCGCGGTCAGCAGGTGAAAAGATACACCCTTGCGAGTGACCGTCTCTCGGTCTCGGTCATCAATTTTGGCGCGACAATTCAGCGCATCATCTATAGCGGCAGAGATATGATCGTTTCCCTGCCCAATGCAGGTCTTTATGAACGATTCAGCAGCGGGTGTATCGGTGCGACCGTGGGACGCTTCGCCGGAAGAATCAACGGCGGGCGTTTTGCCATCGACGGCACCGAATACCAGCTCACGCGGAACCAGGACGGACATCATCTGCACGGCGGCAATGAAGGCTTCGGCGCAAGATTCTGGGACAAAGCGGAAACCGATGTGTCTGACAGCGGAGCAGAACTGCGCCTGCACCTTTTCTCCCCCGACGGAGAGGAGGGCTATCCGGGTCATCTGACTGTGACCGCTGTGTTTCGCGTCACAGAGGACGACAAGCTCGCCGTTTCCTATCATGCCGGGGTCAGCGAAAGAGATACGGTGATCAATCTCACCAGTCACTGTTATTTCGCTCCGAACGGCTTCAGCCGCCACGCTGCTGCTGACAACCGCGATGTGGAACTGATGATGGACGCGGATTATGTGGTGGAGCTGAATCGCCTCATCCCCACCGGAAGACTGCTGCCGGTGGACGGCACCCCTTTTGATTTCCGTATTCCCGCGCCAATCGCCCGGGAGGAAGGTCCCGCGGAAGGGTACGACCATACCTTTGTGTTCCGTCACCCCGACCTGTCAAAACCGTCGGTGGTGGCCTATGGCGTAAAAAGCGGCATTCAGATCGAATGCTTCACCAATCAGCCGGGCGCGCAGCTTTTCACCATGGGGTACCCCGGAGACGCTTTCGCGCTGGAACCGCAGCATTTTCCCGACAGCCCCAACCACCCGGATTTTCCCTCCACGCTGCTGCGCGTCGGGGATAAATACACCAGCGAGACGGTGTACCGATTCTCCTGTCGCACACAAGAAAACGACCTCTGACAATAAAAAGCCTGTGGGCAGATTCCGCACGAAAAGCGGAAATGTCCACAGGCTTTCATTGATATTGGCAGGAAAAGGCGAAAAACAGATTACGCTTTTTCAATCTTATAGCCGAGCTTCATAATGCACTTGAGCGTTTCAAGCGCTGTGCTGCGGTCAAAAGTCTTTTCGCTGTCACTCAGCTTGTCGTATTCGACCAGACAGGGATGCAGCTTCTCCGCGTCGTTGCGTTCCTCGCCGTACCGCCAGCCTTGCGCGATACGTTCGGCTGCCCAGACTTCATGGGTGTTTTCAGCGAGTTTCTCAGTCAGTTCGAGGATGTCCTCACTAAGCTGTACATCGGATGTGTCCAGCGGTTTGGGGGTGTAAGTGGTGTTCATAATAGAATTTCTCCTTTCAATCATCAGCCGTTTGGCACCGTGGGTTCACGGTCATTCTTAATCATCAGCCATTCGGCATTTTCTTCCAATGCCTCGACGCCGTATTTTTCAAAAATCTTTTTGATTTTCTGGGGCGCTTTGCTTTCCACCGCCTGATAGTCCTGCAACGCCTTTTCAGCGAGAAGCTCACAGTAGGAATATTTGGCAGCCAGTTCGCCGTAGGCCTTGATAAATGCCCAGCCCGAAACAATCAGAGGAATAATGGTGCAAATACCCATCAGGCACACAAAGAAATCTTCAAAACGGGAATGCTTGACAATCGTATAAAACAAGGCGGCGGCACTGAAGGACCACGCTGTCAGCGCATACACATTGCTCCGTTTGGCTTTTCCGTCGCTCTTGCCCCATTTCCGGGTGGTTTTGTAGAAATAGCCGTATTGACCGCCCGGTCGCAATACACTTTCCTGACCGAGCGTTTCTTTCAGCTCGGCCAGATCCTTTTTAAACCGGGTATGCTTGGGCGTGTCGGCCATTCGGCTGGCAACCCTGTCATAATACGCCATTTCATCAGGGAGTACGGTCTTTTTTGGTTCTGTCATCTCTCTTCCTCTGTAAAATTATGCTTCAGGGTACCCAGCCATTCCGCTCTGATCATACGGTTGCGCAGAATTGTCTGCCACGACGGCGATTCGGTTTCATTCTTATCGGGATTTTCCGCCGATGATGCCGCCCTGCTTTTTTCCTCCTCTGCCGTCGGGAAATGGTATTTGAGATAATCGGAAACATACCACGCGTTAAACGCCTGTTTTGCCCATTGCATATCTTTTTGGAATTTGACGGTGTATTTCGTGCCGACCGATTGATTGATGCCCGCCGCGTACCAATAGCATTGTACGCGCATACCTTCCGCCAGTGCGCGGAATTCGAGATATGTTTTGTGCGAGCCTGAAATCTGCACGCGGAAGAAATAGATGAGGTAGGCCACTGTCATACACGCCGCAAACACAGAAAAGAACAGCAGCGCCGCAAACCTTGGAACGGGCGCGTCGGAATAGATGACAAAGGAAACGAGCGCGATGGCGGCAAACGCCAGCAGGATGATGGACTGCCTGTCCTCGCTTTCCTGCGCTTTCATGGAAATGACGTCGTAAAAAATCTCCCGAAGGTTGGTGATATTGACATGGTCTTCCACCTGGAACTGCTTGTCGATTTTTTTGTATTTTTCCTCAAAATGCTGCCACGGAAGCAAATCATAGATATTTTTTGACTGTCCGTCAATCCTTTTGCTGAACCGGATGATGTGCTTGTTGAACTTTTTCAGTTTCAGGGCGTTTGCCTTAAAATTGCGGCGTTTG
>CACWOA010000033.1 GCA_902762395.1 uncultured Ruminococcus sp. | reverse complement strand
TGTAGGTCATCTTTGTCGGGAGCTTTTTGATGGAGATAGAGGAAACACTTACCGATTTCCACTGTGCATAAAGGGTAGCGCCCGCATTGGCGGTGTAGGATGCCCCTGCGTTATAACTTGTACCCGAACCGTCAGCGTTGGTGGTCCATTTTACAAACGCATACCCGGTTCTGGCGGGCTTCTGATTGCTGAGAGTCAGCGTCTTTCCGTGAACCTTGGTCTGGTTACCCGGCGCGCCTGTGCCGCCATTGGCGTTGTAGGTCACGGTGTATTTTTTGGTAGAGAAGTTGAGATGCGTGGTCGTTGTTCCACGAATCGTTCCGGACAGTGCGCCGGAATAAACACCGTTATACTGTGTCACGTACATCGCTTTAATATCTTTTATCTCGTACTTTGTTTCGGGCGGATACGGTCTGAAGAAATCAGTGACATCATCCGCTACCAACTTGCCGTTAATGTATACGTCCGCTGTACCGTAATTTGTGATGTTGGTTGTTTTGGCTCCGTTAATATATCCGCTCAGATCAAAGTAATAATAGGTCAGCCACTGCGCATAAAGTGTTACATTCCCGTTTGCGTAATACCGCTGCCCAGGCGTGTAGGTGGTGCCGGTTCCATCCGCTTTTGTATTCCAATGCGAGAAAACATAACAACATATCCATGTTTTCTCATTACGCGTCGGTTTTGATGTAGAAAGAATCAAATCCTGTCCGTGAACCTTGGTCTGGTTACCCGGCGCGCCTGTGCCGCCGTTGGCGTTGTAGGTCACGGTGTATTTGACCTCTTCAAAATCAAATTGCTGATTTGCTCCTCCGTGGTAGGAGAATAACTGGACATTCGTTCCGCTCTTTTTACTGGTTTCATATACATCAAGAACCGTACAATCGGAACATTCAGGTCTCATTCCGAAATAGTCTCCGATGCGGAAGATATACCATTTCTGCGCGGCGGTGTTGTTCCAGTGGATCGACCAGACGTTTGTTTCGGCTTTGTAGCCGCCGTTGCTTACATCAAGGCATTTTCCGTTATACTGCGATGTCAGGCGATGTTTGTTGTTACCCAGATGCTCCATATACCATATCTGATTTGTACTGTTGCTTTTGGGAGACGAAACAACATTTCCTTCGCTGTTGACCGTGAGATAATTTCCTGTTCCGACATTGCGTATTCTGGCATATCTGCTTTGGTTAAGATTTAAACGCTTCGCATTGATTCCGCTTACCGTAAAGGTAACGGCATTGCTCATCACACACTGGCTGCCGTTAAGTGCGTCCACATAAGCAATATATTTTCCGGCGCGCAATTGTACCATGTGTCCGGAAGACGCGTTGCTCTCGTAGGTGGGGTTGCCTTCCCACAGATTGTCCTTCCAGATTTTGACTACATACTTCTGCGCGTTGCTCACGCCGCTCCATTTGAAGGTGCATTTTCCGCCTTCTCCTACAGATACGGATAAGTTGGTTATCTTTCCGGGAGTAGGCGTGTTTGTCAGATAGTTGGGCACACCGAAGTAGTATCCAGAAATGGCTTTCCTGATTGAACATACTTTATTATTATGATTGCCTTCAATGGAATAAAAGTAATTCCCATCAAGATAATACACCAATCCGACGTGTGATCCGTCCCTCTCAAAGAAAAGATCACCGGGCTTTGGCGTGTATGAATTACCGTCATAGCGAGTAACATCAAAGTACTTGGAACTCCATCCCGCACAGGAAGAATTCTTCAATACTGAAGTGGGAATGTTCGCCTGCCTGGCGCACCAGGAAACAAACATGGCGCACCAATCCTGATGCGGTAAGCCGTACCAATCCCCGTACTTTGTATCATTGTTGCTTCCTTCGGTGTAACCGAGCTGTGTTTTTGCCACGCCGATGATATCCGCTCTCTGGTCGCCGGTGTTTGTATAAGTGTTGGGGTAGCCTCCGGGAGAGGCGAACACATCCGTTCCGCCGCTCGGCAGGAACATCACCAGCATCGCCAGAATAAACACCAGCGATATGGCGCTCTTTTTTGCTTTTTTCATGTCTTTAAAATACCTCCTTTGCAATTTTGACATTTCTCTACGGTGGATGATCTGGCTAAAACAACTGACAGCCTCCTCTCTTTTTTTTAATGTACAACTTTTGTAAACAACACTGATATATCATAATATATCATGAAAAATCATGAAAAAATCATATTTTCTACATCATCTATTGACAAATTACAATAAATATGGTAATATTTCAACGTACTCTTTTGTAGTTATCATCGTGAAATGCGTTTTACAAAAGTGTACTTTTTTAAACTGACAGGGCGGAACCGCCAAAGTGAGAAGAAAAAAAACAAACAATCCAACGCCGGATGCATTCACATACAGGCGTTGGATTGTTTTCATTATTTCATTATTTCATTCTGTCATGCCGGAAGCAACCGCGCTTTACGCGACCGTCACATAAAATCCGGTGGATTTGCCGCCGTAGGTGACGACAATCTTCTGCTGCCCCTTGGTGCTGAGTTTGCCGGAGGGGGTGCAGAGGAAGCCGCCTGTCAGCACCGTTTCCGTGCCGTTGGGATAGGTGACTTTAATCGCCATTCCCGCCGGGTCAAAGGCTTCGCCTGCCTTGTAGGTGCGTTTGGAGGGAAGCTTGCTGATGACGACGGAGGAAGCGGATTTCGCCACGGTAACGGGGAAAGCGGTGGACTGTCCCCCGTAGATCACGGTGACCCACTGTGTCCCCTCTTTTGTCAGAAGGGTGGGGCTGCATACGAATCCGGTCGTCACCTGTCTGACAGCGCCGTCGTCGTAGGTGGCGTTCAGTTTAAGTCCGGTCGTATTGAGCGCTTCTCCCACCAGATAGCATTTTCTGGCGGGCTGCTGGGCAATACGCAGGGTTTTGGCTTTTGGTTCGACCTTTACGACAAAGGCGGTGGACTGTCCCGCATAGACCACGGTGATCCACTGATTCCCAACTGTCGTGAGTTTGGCGGGCGTGCATGTAAAATCGGACGTCACATCTTTGGTGCCGCCGTCGTCATAGGCGGCTCTGATTTTCAGACCGGAGGTGTTGAGGGAACTGCCCACAATATAAGTTGTTTTTGTCGGCTTCTGTACCACACGGATGCTCTGTGCCTTCCTGACCACGCTGACGGGGAACGCTGTCGCTGTGCCGCCGTATTTGACAGTGATCCACTGTGTACCGACAGCCGTGAATTTAGTCGGGGTGCAGGTGAAGCCGCTCGTGATGACCTTGGCTGTGCCATTGGAATAGGTAACAGTCACTTCCATGCCGGAGGTGTTCAGGGAATTGCCGGGGATATAAGTTGTCTTGGTCGGTTTCCCGGTCACACGAATCTGCTGGATTGTCACTGCCTTGACCGTTACGGGGAAGGCGGTGGATTGCCCGCCGTACACCACGGTGATCCACTGCGTTCCGGTGGTGTTGAGCTTGGTGGGGGTGCAGGTAAAGCCGCTCGTGATTTCCTTGGTGCTGCCGTCGAAACGGGCGTATGTCACTTTCATGCCGGACGTGTCCAGGGTGTCGCCCTGCCAATAGACCGTTTTGGTGGGTTTCTTGCTGACGCGGAGCTGTTTCACGTTTACGTTGACATAAAATCCGGTGGATTTGCCGCCGTAAGCAACAACGATCTTCTGCTTTCCTATGGTGTTGAGCTGGGTGGCATGCCGCTGGCGTTGAAGGTTTCTCCCACCGTGTAGGAGAGCTGAGCGGGTTTCTTGCTGACGGTGACGGAAGAGATGGTTCTCCCGATGGTGAAAAGGGCGTAGGGATTGACGGTGTAAATCGAGGGCGCCGCATTGTCGGCGGTGTACCACTTGACCAGTCCGCTCTTGCAGAGGATGGGCTGGCAGTCGGACAGCCGCGCCGGAGAGGCGGCAATAGAGGAAGTGAAGTTGCCGTCCTCATCAAAGGTCATCATGCGGGTGGTGACTTTATCCGTTGTTTTATTGACTTCCTCCCACATAATCAGGAAACTGTTGGCGCCAAGCTTCACCAATTGAGGCGTTCTGACGGTGACGCTGCCGGCGTCCGTGTATTTTGTAACCCAGATGTTTTTGGTGGACGATAAGTTTTTGTCGGTGAACGAGAGGAAAATATTTCTCTGCGCGCTGTAGCTTTGATTGCTTACCGTATAATCGACCGCGTTTCCGGCGATAACGCATCCATGGGAAGAAAGCTCGAAGCCGCCGACTGACGCGCCGGTCGGATTGTAGCCGTTTACCTTGCTGAGACTGATGGGCAGGGTATAGCGAACGTCGGAAATCTTGCCGCCGATGGCGGAGCGCACAATGGAAATGGCGCGAGGTCCCGCGTCACCATGATCCACGCGGTAGACGAACTGACCGTCGGTTTTGATAAACTGATTGAAGGAATGGCTGACATAGCCTGCCTGGGCGATGTTCATGACTTTATAATAGGAATCTTCTACCGCCATACTGCTCTGATTGATAACAAAAATCAGATTGGCCTGATGATGGCGGGAGTCGCTCTCCGTCGCGTACATTTCATGGCAGGTATAAAGGTACAGCTTTCCGTTGTATTCTTCCATGCGGAGACAGCCCGCGTCGAAGGGAATGTAGGTGTTGGCGCCCTTGATGGGCAGCGCCGCGACCCGGTTCCAGTTTTTGTCGTATTTGACCACCCGGATCACCTCGTTGCTGTCGCTCTCGGCGTCATTCTTTTTGCCGAATACGAGGTAATAGTGATTCTTACCGCTGAAGAAGCCGCCGAAAATCGGGAGTTCCTTGGTGAGCGTCCGGGTACTCTTGGGGGACTTCGCGTTGCTTTGGTAGGTTTCGACCAGCACGCCGCTGCCTGTGTTTTCCACACGGCAGAGGGTGCCGTCGGCGTTTTCACACAGATAGGAGTTCATGACGGAGGACCATACCGTGTAGTTGTTGTCGGAGAGGTTGCTGCCGGTCTTTCCGGTGGTTGTCAGAGTAACCTGTCCGGGGACGGATTCGAGAGGATTGGAGGTGACGCTGATCTCGCAGGACGCTTTCAGACCGTCAGCGGACTCGGCCGTGATAACGGCTTTTCCGGTAGCCCAGGCAAAAAGCGTTCCGTCCTGATTGACACTGACGATTTTGGGATTGCTGCTTTTCCATGTGATGTCCGTCGTGACGGTGGCGTCGCTCTGCGTGCCAAGCTGCAAGCTCTTTCCCACGCTCATGGCGGCGGCGCCGGTGATGGTGAGATTGGTCGCTTTTTTCCATGCGAAATACTGGAAAGTAAATTTATCGCCGTTCTTTTCAATGGCGACAATGCCGGTTTTATATTTCACCAGCGCGTAAACGGGGTAGGCGGTGGCGGTATGGCTGCATTCCTTGCCGTCGCTCAGGCGGTATTCGGCAAGGGTTTTGTTGTCTTTCCATGTGACAATCGTGCCGGAAGCGGGGAGCGCAACGGCGCGTGTGCCGCAGGCGGCGTACTCGTCAAAATTGTCACCGTTGTCCCGTTTTACCGCAAGAACGTTATCCAACGTGGAGGGCGTGAAGCTCTGTCCCGTGGAGCCGATGGACCAGATTACCTGATGGTTCATGTCCTGGCTGACTTTCAGATCGTTGGAATCATACAGAATCAGACGGGAAGAATAGGTGCTGTCGATAGTCAGATAGCGGTTGTCCAGCAGCTCGATCTGGCGGTTGCGTTCATACCAATACTGCTGGCAAACGACGTCGATATAGCTGTCGTTAAAGACCAGGCTGTTGTTCAGTACGCTGCCCATCCGGACCACATGCATGGCGTGATCGTAGCCCCAGTAATACCAGTTGTAATAGGACTTGACATAGAAATTGCCGTTGGTGCTGTCAAAACCGACAAAATCATAGATTTTTTCCTCGGAAGAGACCTTGGAAAGGAAAGCGCCGTTTTTGCTGTAGAGGTAGATGGTTTTGCCGTCCTCCGAGAGAAGATACAGCCGTTCCTGCGCGTCAACACCCAGCGCGTCGTCTGAGACGTCGTTAGTTGTTGTAAATGAAACGCTTCGCTCGGGCGTGTACAGACTGCCGTTTAAATTGAACACTTCCACCGTGACTTTATTGTCGGAAGATTTTTGCTGAAGAAGGTACACTTTGCTGCCCACGCGATACCAGGCGTATTGGCGGTAGACGGCCGTTAGTTCCGCTTTGCCTGTGCTCATTTTCAGAAAGTAGACGATAAGACCGCTGCCGGTATCATGCAGAAGGTATACGCCGCCCTTTTCATCGGAGGCGACGACTTCGGATACCTCCTTCTTTCCGTCAAGCAGCGTGGCGAGAGAGACATTTTTATCTTTGCTGCTGTCTTTAAAATCGGCACAGGAGTATTTGCCTGCGTATGTTTCCGCGGTGGAACCGACGGGGGCGTGCAGGGTCGTGCCGTAATAAAATACCGAACTGTTATCGGGGATGACAAGCTGGGCGTTGGTGATGAAAATATCCAGCGAGACTCCGTAAAAGGCGGCATTGCCGATTTCCTTTACCGAACCGGGAAGGGTATAACAACGGTTGGAAGAACGCGCTGACGGATATTGCAGCAGCGTGGTCATGCTTTTATCAAAAAGCACGCCGTCCTTGGAGGCATAGTACCGGTTGGCGCTGTCTACCGTGACAGCCGTGAGACTGCGGCAGTAACCGAAGGCGCGTGATCCGATAGAGGAGACATTTTTGGGAATGGTAATGCTTTTCAGTGATTCGCAGTAGTAAAAAGCGCTGTCGCCGATCGAGGTGAGCGAGGCGGGAAGGGAAACGCTTGTTAATTTCTCGCAGTCGTAAAAGGCATATTCGCCGATCGAGGTGACGCCGGAGGGAAGGGTGACGTTCGGCAGCGACGTACAGTTGTAAAAGGCTTCGTAGCCAATCGAGGTGACGCCGGAGGGAAGGGCAATGCCGGTTAAATTCTTACAGTCGGAAAAGGCACAGTCACCGATGGAAGTGATATTTCCGGAAAATTTCACCTGTTTGATGGCGGACTGATAGTCTTTCCAGGGCACATCTTCCCAATAATAGCTGTACATTTTTCCGCTGCCGCTGAGGGTGAGCGTGCCGGTGGTCTGGTCGAACCGCCATGTGACAGCGTTGCCGCATGTGCCGCTGGCGGTTTCCGAGGCGTCAATGACCTTTTCGCTGACAGTGACTTCTTCCTGCTCTGCGATGACGGCAGGTTCTTCGGTCGCCGCTTCGGTTTTCGCCGGATGGTCGGACGGTGTGACCGTGTCGGAGGGCGTGAGGTTCTCCGCGAAAACCGTGCCGCCGATCAGCGCAAAGGCAGCGGCGGCGAGAAGACCGCTGATGATTCTTTTCCACTTCATGGTAATGGCTCCTTTCGTGTTTGGCGTATGGTTTTAATACATCTCTATTATAAATCGCACAAAAAGAAAAGTCAATCAATACATAAGCGCAACGGGGGAAAATATGGCATTTCCGTCAGCCCATATTCCCCGTCGCGTACATGATGGCGGCCGCGGCGGCGATGGGGGCGGTTTCGGTGCGCAGAATGCGCTTGCCGAGGGTGGCTGTGAGCGCGCCGCTTTCCTGCAGCGCCTGTGCCTCCGCGAGGTCGAAGCCGCCCTCCGGTCCGATGACCACCGCGACGTCGGTCAGCCCTTTTTGCACAATGCCGCCGAGCGCTTCCGGGAGCGGCAGCCCGCCGCATTCGTAAAAGAAAAGCACCGCCTGATGCTCCCTCAGACGGGGCAGCATTTGCCGGAACGTGATCATCGGCTCCACGGGGGGAATGACGCCGCGTCCGCACTGTTTGGCGGCGGAAAGGGCGATTTTCTGCCAGCGTTCCTGCTTTTTCGCGGCGGATTTCGCGTCGGGACGGGAAACCGAGCGCTGCATGAGCACCGGCACAATGGCGGTCACGCCCAGTTCAACCGTTTTTTCGATAATCAGCTCCAGCTTGTCCCCCTTGGGCAAGCCCTGATAGAGCGTCAGTCTGACTGACGGTTCGCTGTCGGTGGGGACGGTTTCTTCCACCCGCAGCAGCACTTCGCTGTCCGTCATGGACGCGATCACGCAGTGAAAATCCAGCCCTTGCCCGCCGCAGACCGTCAGGCTGTCCCCTTCTTTCATCCGCAGCGACCGGGTAATGTGCGCCGCGTCCTGTCCGGTGATGGTCATCGTGTCTCCCGAAGCATTTTCAATGAAAAATCTCGGCATTTTTTCAACCTCCGTGTTTTTCGATGTGGTTCTTTTTCTATTATATAGGCAAAGAGGCGCCATTGCAAGCTTTTTATGCTGCGCCCCACGGTCAGACCATTTCGCCGGGCAGCCGTAATATTCACAATATTCATGCGATATGCATATTTTAATCATTTAGCGCAAAGAAGCGCCGCGTCACCGGCGACTTTTTGTACGTTTTGACAAAGATTGCGCGAAACGCAGTTTTTTGCCTAAATAGCGTTGACAAAATCCCGGCGATGTGCTAATTTAAAGCATAGCGTTGGCGGCGCGTGAAGGCACAGGAAGCAATCGTCGCGTCCGCCGTATTTCATAAAATGTATATTTTTGCAGGAGGAAAAGTTATGAAAAACCTGAAAAAAGCGGTTGCCGCTCTTCTCGCGGCAGCGATGCTCTGCACCGCTCTGGTCGGCTGCGGCGGCAAAAACAGCAAGAAGGGTATGCTGATCAAAGAGGGCGTGCTCAACGTCGGCATGGAAATCGGCTATCCGCCCTTTGAGGACAAGGCTGAGGACGGTTCTCCCGTGGGCTATGACGTCGATCTCATCAACGCCATCGGCGAAAAGATGGGCTTGGAAGTCAACCTGATCGACACCGCGTTCGACGTGATTTTCGCGGGTATCGACACCAACTATGACTGTGTGGTTTCGGCTGTCACTATCACCGACGAGCGCCGTCAGAACTGCCTTTTCTCCAATCCCTATATCGAAAACTTCCAGGCGGTTGCCGTCAAGAAGGGCAGCGATCTGAAGATCAGCGCGCTCAAGGATCTCTCCGGTCACTCCGTCATTCTCCAGAAGGGTACCACATCCGAGGATCTGCTGGACGACATGATCGCCACCGGCACCGTTACCAATTGCACCAAGTCCGCGACCGAGCAGATTCTCACCTGCTTCACCACGCTGGACAACGGCGAATATGAGATAGTTCTCTGCGACAGCACTGTGGCGCAGGACTATGTGACCAAGTTCCCCGACAAGTACGAAATCGCTTACACCGACACCGAGTACCCCGAACAGTTCGGTATCGCCATGGGCAAGAACAACACCGAGCTGCAGGCGGCCATCAACAAGGCGATGGACGAACTCAAGGCGGAAGGCTTCTTTGAGAAGAACGCCGAGAAGTGGCTGCGCAATGACGAAACCGTCAGCGCTTCCGACGCGGCGTAATCCCGGTCAGTTTACACGCAGGGCGACCTTCTCCCGGCGAGGTGTGCGGTTGCCATAACAGAAGACGCAGAGGCACATGGAGGCATTGTACCCTATGTGCCTTTGCTTGATTTAGCAGGAGGGTTGTCAGTTGAAAGAAAAGTTGATACAGGGCGGCAAGGCTGTCGCATCCGCCTTTGATGTGCGCAGATGGGAGCAAAAGACCCGCGTGATCGTCGGCGTGCTGCTGGCGCTGTTTGTCGCGGCGACGGTGCTGTCCTTCTTCAAGCCGAGCGAGCAGACGATGATGGACAAGGCTTCGGCGCAGATTCGCCGTGAACTGGAACTTGACGAAACGCGTTCGCGCCGTCAGGTGGTCGTCACCTACAACGATCTGTATTTTATCAATTACGCGTCCTTTACCACATCGGGTGTGGACGGTCTGAGCGAAAAATATGTCGGCTTTGCGGGCGTTCATTCCGCCGATGAAGGGGTGTGGAACGTTGTCGGTCAGTTTGTCAATTACACCTACCGTATGTTAGGATGCGGGCAGAGCGTGCTTTACGGCGCCAAGCTCACCATTTTGCTGACCATTCTCACCACCGTGCTGGGGCTTTTCATCAGTATTTTCCTGGCGCTGGGCAAAATCTCCAAAAATCCCCTCATCAGCCTGCCCTGCCGCGCGTATATCTTCTTCTTCCGAGGCACGCCTCTGATGATTCAGCTTTTCTGCATTTACCTTGCCATTCCGGGCATTTTCGAGGGATTCAGTTGGCGCGGACTGTTTGACGCGAGCGACCCGGAGGCGGTTTTCAAGGGTGCGTTTGTGGCGGCGGTCATCGCCTTTACCCTCAACAGCGCCGCCTATTGCGCCGAAATCGTGCGTGCTGCCGTGGAGTCCATCGACAAGGGGCAGTATGAGGCGGCCAAGGCGCTGGGCATGACCTATGGGCAGACCATGAGCAAGATCATCATTCCCCAGTCGGTGCGCAGAATGATCCCCCCGGTCTGCAATGAATTCGTCATGCTCATCAAGGACGCGTCGCTGGTGTTCGTTATCGGTCTGATGGATATCACCACCATTTCCAAGACCATTTCCGCCAGCGGTTCCTATCTGGTGTTTGTCCCCGCGATGGCGATTTACCTTGTCATCACCGCGTTCTTCACCTATATCTTCGGCAAGATCGAGAAAAAATTCTCAGTGTATGAATAAAAGGAGGGATTGTCCATGTCAATGATTCGCACGGAACACGTCAGCAAAAAATTCGGTTCGCTCGAGGTACTCAAAGACATCAGCCTGACCGTGGAAAACGGTGAGGTGATCTGCATCATCGGTCCCTCCGGCGCGGGTAAATCCACCTTTCTGCGCTCGCTCAATCAATTGGAAACCATCACGGGCGGCAAAATCTTTATCGAAGACGAGTTGTTTCTCCACCGCGAACACGACCGCACGGTGGAGAGTATGGATAAGCAGCGCCACAAGGAACTCATGCTTGAAATGGGCATGGTGTTTCAGCATTTCAACCTTTTTCCGCACAAGACCGTGCTGGAAAATCTGATGCTCGCGCCCATGACCGTCAAGGGCAAGACCAGGGAGGAGATCGAGCCGCTGGCGCGCAAGCTGCTCGAGGACGTCGGACTTTCCGAAAAGGCGGATGAATATCCCTCCAAGCTGTCGGGCGGTCAGAAGCAGCGCGTAGCCATTGCGCGCGCGCTGGCGATGCAGCCCAAGATCATGCTCTTTGACGAGCCGACCTCGGCGCTTGACCCCGAGCTGGTGGGCGAAGTACTCAACGTCATGAAGAAGCTCGCGGAGGAAGGCATGACCATGCTGTGTGTCACGCACGAAATGGGCTTTGCCCGTGAAGTGGCGGACAGGGTGGTATTCATGGCGGATGGTGTGATAATGGAAGAATCCGCCCCGGAAGAAATGTTCAACAATCCCCGGAACCCCCGCACCCAGCAGTTTTTGCAGAGTATTCTGTAATTTTTCAGACCGCCGCACATCCGCCCTGACGGGGCAGTCATGCGGCGGTTTTTTATCGGTTTTTTTATTGTTTAGGGAGCGTGTATATATATGAAAAGAACCCATCAGATACAATCCTTTGTTTTGTTAGTGCTGACTGCCGCCATCTGGGGATTTGCCTTTGTGGCGCAGGAGGTGGGCGCGCAGTACCTCGGCACCTTTACCTTTAACGGCATCCGGTTTGTGTTGGGCGCGTTGTCGCTCCTTCCGGTGATTGCGCTGTTTGAGAAGGAAAAACTGAGCGGCAGCGGGTGGAAAAAGCTGTTCATTGCCTCCCTGCTGACGGGGACGGTGCTGTTTTTAGCCTCCACCATGCAGCAATACGGCGTGGAACTCGGCACGCCGGCGGGCAAGGCGGGCTTTATTACGGGACTCTACACCGTGAATGTGCCGATTGCGTCGTTTCTTCTCTTTCGCCGCAGGACGGGGCTTCATGTATGGTTCGGCGCGCTGCTGGCGGTAGCGGGTCTGCTGCTGCTCAATCTCGACGAGCGCTTTTCGCTGTCCTTCGGCGCGGGGGAAATCTGCGTGCTGATCGGTTCGGTGCTGTGGGCGGGGCATATTCTGGTGATCGACAAATTTGTGAGTGAAGTCAGCCCGCTGAAATTTTCGATGGGGCAGTTTCTCGTGTGCGGCGCGGAGAGCATCGTCTGCGCGCTGCTGTGGGAAAACGGCACCATGGCGGATGTGAGGGCGGCGCTGGTGCCGCTGCTCTATGGCGGCATCATGTCGGTGGGGGTGGCTTATACCTGTCAGGCGCTGGGGCAAAAGCACACCGACCCCACCGTGTCCGCCATTGTGTTGTCCACCGAATCGGTGTTCAGTGTGATCGGCGGCGTGCTGATTCTGCACGCGCATATGGAATCGCAGGGCTATCTCGGATGTGCGCTGATCTTAGGCGGCATTATTTTGGCGCAGTGGAAGGAAAACACGGCGGCGGAAGCTGCGGAGGCGCCTGTCTGCGAGGAAAATCTTACCTGATTGAAACCAATGCATCACTGTTTCAACTTAAACCCATCAATTTCACGCCAAAAACGGTGGAAAACCCATAGACAATTGCCATGAGGAGGAGGGGCGTTTTCATCCTTTTTTTGTTCAAATGACAGAAAAATGACAACCGTTACAAAAATAAAACAAAAATATTACAAAAGAGGTTGACAGACCCATTGCCGATGTGCTATAATTTCCACGTTGTTAAAGACCGCTTGTCAAAAAATTGTCAAGCCGTCCGCAGCAGCAAGCAGTATCATGACGATAGGCTGTCACTTATGTTCCCCGCCGTCACAGGAACGGGATGACGGAGCGGAGGAATGAATGCAACGAACCAAAAAAGTAACGGAGGTTTTTACGATGAAAAAACAAATGAAAAGGGTTATCGCTTCACTTCTCGTCTGCTTCACACTGGTCGGCGTCTTTGCCCAGACCAAAGTCGACGCGGCGACCACGCTTTCCAACGAGCAGAGAATTTACAATTATCTTGTCGGCACCATGAAGCTCAACACGGCAGGCGCATGCGGCGTTCTTGCCAACATCGAGTATGAGTCCAACTTCCGACTCGGCACCATCAGCGACGGCGGCACCAGCTACGGCATCTGCCAGTGGCACAAATCCCGCTGGACGGCGCTGAAGAACTACTGCAAGAAGAACGGTCTGGATCCCACGACGCTCAACGGTCAGCTGGCTTACCTCAATTATGAGCTGAACACCAAATCCTACAAGAAGATTCTCAATTATATCCGCAGCGTTGACAACACCGCCAAGGGCGCCTACAACGCGGGACACTACTGGTGCTATTACTTTGAAGTGCCTGCCAACCGCGCTTCCAAATCCGTGACCAGAGGCAATACCGCCAAGAATAAATATTGGAAGAAATATAAGGGCTACAACGGCAAGACCATCAGCGGCAGCGGTTCTTCTTCCACATCTTCTTCCACATCTTCTACCGGCAGCACTTTTACCCGTTCTCTGAAAACCGGTGTGAAGGGCGACGACGTTAAGTACATCCAGCGGAAGCTCAAGGCGCTCGGCTACAGCATCAGCGTTGACGGCTCTTACGGTAAGGGTACCGCGGAAGTGGTCAAGAAGTTCCAGAAGGCGAACGGTCTGAAAGCGGACGGCGTGTGCGGCTCCGCCACATGGAAGGCGATTGTGAACGCCAAGTCCGGTCAGACGACCAAGACCGTCACGGCGGTCGTCATTAAGAAGCAGCCCACCAAGCTGACATACAAGAAGGGCGCTACCCTGAACACCAGCGGCATGAAGCTGAAGGTTACTTATTCCGACGGCAGCACCAAGGAAGTCACAAGCGGCTTTACCTGCACGCCGAACGGCAAGCTGAACACCGTCGGCAAGCAGAAGATTGTCGTTTCCTATGAAGGTATCACCACCGGGTATTATGTTACTGTTCAGTAACAGGAAGGCTGCGCTTTTCCTCACATAGCCAATACAAAATCCAACGCCGGATTGCGGGAAGCAGAAAGGCGTTGGATTTTTTTGGTTATCACCAAAATGATTTCCCTGTGTCAGCGTCTTGACATTTATCATGCTGCTGTTGTATAATATATAAGTATCGGTTTATCAAAAAAGGTGGCAGACTGTGACAGGCAGTTGAATTTTACAGAGTAAGGAGAGAAAACAATGATGCAACACAAGAAAATGCTGTCGCTGATGCTGACGGCTGCGCTGTTTATTTCCATGAGTGCGCCCGTCTTTGCGGCGAATGTTTCTTCATCGGATATCGTGACGGAGGAGCCGCCCGCCGCGTCGGAAAATGCGCCTGCGGCGGCATCCGTATCGCAGGAAGGGGCGCTTCAGATCATCCCGGAGGGAGAAACCGTCACGGTCAGCGAGCAGGTGAAAACGGCGGACGAGAGTTCCGCGAACAGCGGCATATGCGGCGACAATCTCACATGGCAGTATGACGAAAGCACCGGGACGCTGACCATCAGCGGCAGCGGCGCGATGCAGGATTATCCGTCGTGGAACGGCAAAACCATCAAGTCCGTCAAATTCAACGGCAATATTACCTATATCGGACGAAGGGCGTTTTCCGACTGCGGCAGTCTCAAAGAGCTTACCATTCCCGACAGCGTCACGTCGATCGGCAGTTACGCGTTTTATTGGTGTACCTCGCTGACGAGCCTCAGGCTTTCCCGCAACCTCACGGCGCTGAGCGAAGGGATGCTGTGGTGCTGCACGGAACTCAGCAGCCTCACCATCCCCGCCAAGACCACCTCTATCGGCAAAGACGCGCTGGTGTGCTGCTGGTCGCTGAAAACCATTGATGTGGAAAGCGGCAATACCGCCTTTTCCTCCAAGGACGGCGTGCTGATGAGCAAGGACGGCACCAGGCTGATTAAAATGCCGAGCGGCTGGGGCAACTGGGGGGAAAGTTATTATGTGCCTTCCTCTGTCAGGGAAATCGCAAGCGGCGCGCTGGATAATTCTTCTCTGGGACATATTTTCATCGAAAACCCCGATGTGGTCATCCCGGATGAGGAAGACACGTTTTCTTCCAACGCGGTTTTGCACGGCAAGGCGAATTCCACGCTGCAAGCGTATGCGCAAAAATACAACCGCACCTTCAAGGTGATGAAATCGTTTGACGGTCCCAGTCTGTCGGATTACAAGCTTATGGTCGCCAAAGCGACCAACAGCCGGAATTTAGGTTATCATAATTACGGCAACTATAATTCCGTGGAGGATTCCTGTCTTTACGCTGCCGACGGCACCCTGTGCTACAAACTGAACCAAGGACAAGTGACCACCGTATGGTATCAGACACTGGGCAAAGACCCGTTCCCCGTGCTGGATGCCACACACAAGCAGGTGTACGACGCGGGCA
>CACWOA010000032.1 GCA_902762395.1 uncultured Ruminococcus sp. | reverse complement strand
CCGACAGAGTAGCCGTTCATGCGGCTCTGGTAGTCTCCACGGAGCAGACCGTCAACATTGAACGTCAGGAAATACAGCGATTTCTCGTCAGACTTTAAGAGCGCCCTCTGCATGGACTGTTCCCATCGGCACACCCACGGATCGAGCGTGTACTTCACGAATTCAAGTGACTGCTGCTCGATATTGGAAAACGAGGACTTCTCAAGGTCGCCGATCATGTGCGGCGGCACTCGGAATATCCTCGCTATCTCGTCTATCTGGAACTTGCGTGTTTCCAAAAACTGCGCCTGCTCCGGCGAGATGGAGATAGGCGTGTATTTCATGCCTTCCTCTAAAACAGCCACCTTGTTTGCGTTGGCAGAGCCGCCGAACGCAGCGTTCCAGCTTGACCGCACACGCTCCGGGTCCTTGACCACATTCGGATGCTCCAGCACGCCGCCGGGAGTAGCGCCGTTCGCAAAGAACTTAGAGCCATATTCCTCCGTTGCGATGGCAAGCCCGATGGCGTTCTTCGCCATAGCGATAGGACTGTATCCGACTAATCCGTCAAAGCCCAGACCGGGAACATGAAGCACGTCCCTCGGAGAGAGCCTTACCACAGCGCCCTTCATGGTGTGGGCGTCATCCTGCGAAGTCTGATATTCGTAATAGAGCTGCCCGTGTTCATCACGGTCAACGGTCATGCGGTTCGGCATCAGCGGATACAGAGCCACGACCTCGCCCTTGCCGTTGCGGATGATTTGTGCATAGGCGTTTCCCCACAACAATAGGTGCGTCATGAGCGTTTCCCTGAATACGAACGATGTCATTTCCGGGTTCGGTTCATCGTGCAGGAGCGCATAAAGCGGATGGTCGATTGCTTTCGCCTTGCTGCCGTCCTCACCGTATCGGTAGAGGTGCAGGGGAAGTCCGGCTATCGCCTCGGTATCGGTAGAGGTGCAGGGGAAGTCCGGCTATCGCCTCGGCAAGTATCCTCACGCAGGAATACACCGCCGTCATCTGCATGGCGGAGCGTTCCGTCACGGTCTTGCCGGAAGTCGTGCCGCCGAAAAAGAAGCGGTACGAACTGCCCGCCGTGGAGTCCCTGGGAGCGTCCCTTCCTCTGAACCATCTGTTGAAAATACCCATAGCTTTTTCTCCTCTCATATGAATAAAATGCCGCGGCTGTCATAGACCGAGGCAGCATTGTCATTTCCGCAGCGGATAGCCCTGTCGAGAGCCATGATCGTTGCGATTGCGCCGTCTATCTTTTCTGTCGATTTCTCTTTATCCGCCTTGATGTTGCCCGCCGGGTCCTGCCGGATAAAGATGTTGTCCATCATCCACCGAAGGACGGGATGCCCGCCGTGCGCCAGTTTCTTTTCAAGCGTCAGCTTCATCAGTTCCTTTGTGGGAGGACTCATATCCTTGAAGCCCTGTCCGAAAGGAACGACCGTGAAGCCCATGCCCTCAAGGTTCTGCACCATCTGCACAGCTCCCCAGCGGTCGAATGCGATCTCACAGATATTGAAGCGGTCACCGAGCCGCTCGATGAATTTTTCGATGTATCCGTAGTGGATGACATTGCCCTCGGTGGTTTCGAGATACCCTTGCCGCTCCCATACATCGTAGGGAACATGGTCTCGCTTAACACGCAGGTCGAGCGTTTCTTCCGGCACCCAGAAGTATGGCAGAATGATGTATTTGTCATCCTCATCCAGCGGAGGGAACACAAGCACAAACGCCGTAATATCCGTGGTGCTTGAAAGGTCGAGTCCGCCGTAGCAAATGCGTCCTTCCAGATCGTCCTCATCGACAGGGAAGGCACAGCCGTCCCACTTGTCCATCGGCATCCAGCGGACGGATTGTTTCACCCATTGATTAAGTCTTAACTGCCTGAAAGCGTTCTCCTCGCCGGGGTTCTGCTTTGCGGAGTCGCAGGCGGCTTTCACCTTGTCGATACCCACCGTGATACCGAGCGAGGGATTTGCCTTCTTCCAAACGGCGGGATCAGTCCAGTCCTCCGACTCGTCTGCGCCGTAGATAACGGGATAAAAGGTCGGATCGATTTTTCTTCCGCTCATAATGTCCAGAGCCTTTTCGTGCTGCTCGTAGCAGATGGAGTGGGTATCGTTGCCCGCCGTGGTTATGAGGAAGAACAGCGGCTGCATCCTTGCATCGCCGGAGCCCTTGGTCATGACGTCAAACAGCTTTCGGTTCGGCTGCGTGTGCAGCTCATCGAAGATAACGCCGTGGGTATTGAAACCGTGCTTGTTCGCCACGTCCGCCGATAACACCTGATAAAAGCTGTGCGTGGGCAGATATTCGAGTCTCTTCTGTGAGCCGAGTATCTTCACACGCTTGGAAAGTGCCGGGCAGAACCGCACCATATCCACAGCCACGTCAAAGACAATCTTTGCCTGGTTCCTGTCGGCGGCGCAGCCGTATACCTCGGCGCGTTCCTCGCCGTCCCCGCAGGTGAGCAGGAGCGCCACAGCTGCCGCAAGCTCCGATTTGCCTTGTTTCTTCGGTATCTCGATGTATGCCGTGTTGAACTGCCGATAGCCGTTGTCCTTTATCACGCCGAACAGGTCGCGGATTATCTGCTCCTGCCAGTCGATCAGTTCAAAGGGCTTTCCCGCCCATGTGCCTTTGGTGTGGCAAAGCTGCTCGATGAACAGCACGGCGTAGTCTGCGAGGTCCTTGTCATAGTGAGAGGTATCCGCCATGAACTTCGTAGGCGTGTATTTCTTCAGCTTTCTTACTGCCAATGGCATCTCCTCCTTCCGCAAAATGGCATAAAAAATAGCCGCATCTCTGCGACCTTCCAAAATCTATCTGTACGAGAGACAGAGGGGCATCTCTAAAAACCCCTGTACAAACGGGCAAAAGCATGGTATAATAGAAGCATGAAATACACACAAATAGGGTTCTTTGATACAGAGAACAGATATGAAAAATTAACGCAAATGGGAGATCCGCTTGAAAAATTAAATGGGGCAATAGATTGGGAAATGTTCAGGGAAAAGCTCACCGCGGTGTGTCAGAAGGAGGACTACACAAAGGGAGGACGCCCACCAATCGATGTGATCATAAAATTCAAGGCATCGGTTCTACGCCGAATATATAATTTATCCTATGATCAGGTGGAATATCAGATCAACGACAGGCTGAGCTTCATGCGTTTTTTGGGGTTAAGTCTGAGTGATAAAGTACTTGATTCACGCACCCTTTGGGATTTTGAAAACAGACTTGCAGAAGCAGAAGTAGTGGAAGAACTATTCTGTATGTTTGATGCTATGCTTGAATCAGAGGGCTTAATAACACACAAAGGAACTATTATAGACGCAACATTTGTAGATGCGCCAAGACAACGCAACAGCCGTGATGAGAACAAGAAAATCAAAAGTGGAGAAGTTCCGGAGGAATGGAAAAAGCCCGAAAATAAGCCTAAAATCCGCCAGAAAGATACCGATGCAAGATGGGCGAAAAAAGGTATAGAAACACATTACGGATACAAGGATCATGTGAAATGTGATGCGGAAAGCAAACTTATCACCAATTATGGAGTAACCGATGCAGCGCTGCATGACAGCCAGCGTTGTACAGATTTGCTTGATGAAAATGACGAAGTCTTTTATGCTGACAGCGCTTATTCAGGCGAGGACATCGCTCGGAACTTACCGGAGGGTTGCGAGAACCAAATATGCGAAAAGGGAACAAGAAATCATCCCCTTACTGAGGATCAAAAAGAATCGAATCGTAAGAAATCAAAAGTAAGATGCCGCATTGAACATATCTTCGGATTCATGACAAATTCAATGAACGGTATTACTATTCGCTCTATCGGAATTACACGAGCATGGTTTTATGTTGGAATGACAAATCTCGTCTACAACTTTTTTAGATATGAATTTTTAAAACGACCTAAATCATCTGACGGGATAACTGCGCCCATTTGAAGAAAATGAGCGTAAAAACTCCTTTATATTCGCGTAAACAACGCCATATTTTTCACATATTTTGCTTCTTTTCTGGAAGTCGCCATTTCAGGCGGCTTTTTTCTTTTGTTTACCCGGTTTTCAGAGGTTCCCTGATGATTATAATCTTCCGCTTTTGATGATATTCTCGTCTTTCATTGGCTTTGCGCTTATGCTTATCTGTGAGAAACGTATTCAACGCCATATTCCAGTCAATTCTCACCCCAAAATCAGTTCCGTGACATTCCGCGCACTGTTCTGGCTGGGCGGTATCTTTGCGGCCGGTACTGCTTTGGCTCTTTCCATGATGGTAAACGGAGGGATTGCTTTGGAGCTGTGGACGGTCTTTTTGATTATCGCATGCGATTGGCTCATGATTCTCTTGTTTGCTTTGTTGATGTATCTTGTACAATTCATCGTAAAAAAGCACGAAAGGATACGAGCTGCCATATTGCATACGGTTTGGAAATGCTGCTCGCACTATTATTCTTTACAGTCGTGTTCATCACTTTGTCGTTATGACAAGCCCCATAGCAATTCCAAAAACAATCAGAGCCTGTTTGGTACTCCCGCGTGTGTAAAGGAGTGCTGAACAGGCTCTTAAAAATTGACATTGATTACTTCCGCACCTGGTTGCGTCCGTTCTCCTTTGCCTGATACAGCTTCTCATCAGCGGCTTTCACGTTGTCTTCCACATTGAGCGTCGGAGAAATCGTATGTACGCCGAAACTCATCGTGACACGAAGTTCCAAATCTTCAAAAAGGCAGACGGAATCCTCAATAGTCTTGCGGAGCTTTTCCGCCAGAGTGACAGCCGTTTCCAGATCCGTATTGGGCAGCAGGAAAATAAATTCCTCTCCGCCCCAGCGGAAGACGCCATCGTCCACCCGGATATTGCTGTGAAACACATTCGCGACGTGCCTGAGCACCGCGTCACCCGCGTTATGTCCATAAGTGTCGTTGAATTTTTTGAAAAAGTCGATATCGCACATAATCACGCAATGTTTATGATACTCGTTGGAACTGATATAGGTTTCATAAAAATCATAAAAACCTCTGCGATTTTTGAGACCTGTCAACTGGTCTTCCACCGCGGAATTATAAAGCAACTGTGATTCAAGGATTTTTCCCAGCATGACGGCGGGAAGCATCAGGCTCTTGACGTCGGTTTGTTTGAATTTGCCGTGACGCTTGTTAATAGCCTGATAGGCACCAATGACTTGGTTTTTGGAATTGGTGACAGGCATCACAAGAATAGATTTGGTCTTATAACCTGTTTGTTTATCCACTTCCGCGTTGAATCGGCTGTCCTTATAAGGCTTATTGACAATCAGCACTTCATTGTGATCTATGGCGTATCCCACCAGACCGGAGCCTTTCGGAATCACGATTTTTTCCACATTGTGTGCTTCCATTGTCCAGAGCGTATCGTTTTTTTCATCGACACACCAGAAGCTGCACCGATCGGAATTAATGAGCTTTCTGCCTAAATCGTTCAGAATGGCAAGCGTTTGCGAATACCGTTTTTCTTGGTAGAGCGCTGTCATCTGCTCGTCAATCGCGCGAAGCGCCGCTTTTGCTTTGCTGTTGAACATAAGTATTACCGTCCTTTTTGCATTTTAATCCGCCAGAAGGTTCATGTACGTTTCCGATGAGGGAAGCGTACCGTCTACCGACAGTATGTGCCCGATGTAAAAGTTTTCTTTCAGCACCACAGAACAGCCGCTGAAAAATTCGCCCTTCCGTCCATGCGCGTAAAGCGAACCGTTCCACCTGAACCGGGAAGCAATGCTCTCCGCGAGCAGATCTCCCTTCTCGCGTGGGAAATCGGTTTCTGTTACTGTCAACTCATTGTCGCGCAGCCTGACCACCGCATAATATTCGCGTCCGTCCAAGGATGTGCAAAGTACCTGCCCGTCGCGGCAGGCGTCGCTATACATAAAATCCAACTCCCGTCCGCGCCAGAGAAATGCCTCCGCAAGCGTATCCGTATATTCGCCGCGCAACTGCTTGAATTTCTCCAATGAGCAGATTTTCCAATGTAAGACTGATTTTCGCCAGGAAACCTGCCACTCGGTGCGGCTCAGTTCCGCCACACGGCAAAAGCCGACCGATTCGTACAAATGCCATGCCTCGGTTTCCGCCGTCAGGTAGAGCATGGCAATGTTCTCACTGCGTGCTTCCTCTATCAACTGCCGCAGCAACATGGAGGCATAGCCTTTTTTGCGGTGAGACGGCAAAGTTGCCACACCGTACACATACCATACCGGATGAGTTGCGCGGCTGCCGTCCTGAAAAAGACCGTCAAAGAAATGCAGCGCGGCATATACTTCGCCGCTATCGTCTGTCACAGCAATCGCCTTTTCCGGCTCAAAATGCCGCTCAAAGAAGAATGCGCAAAAATCCTCATCGTGATCAAAGCATGTATTCCATAAATGCATCAACTGGAATTTCATGCTTTCCGGCGGATGAATGACCGTTATCATGACGACACCCTTTTTCCGCGAAAACGGCGGAATTCAGCGAAGACATAGAGCAGCAGCAGCGCCAGCATGATGATGCCGATCAGCCCGATGCCTCCCGCGTATCCGATCAGCATAAACAGACCGCTGAATAAGACCGGTCCCAGCGTATAGGCGCTGTTTTCAAAGGCACTGCTGATGCCCATGGCCTTGCCTTCACCCATTTCGGTTACTTCATCAAGCGAAGAGTACTCCACTGACTGTGCCGTCAGTCCAAAGCTGTCCGCAATGGCCAGCAAACCCACAATGACAAAGCAAACCGCGATGTTCTGGTGAAGCGTGAAAAGCAGGAAGGAAAACACATAGATAAACGAAGCAATGACCGCTGACAGTTTCGCGCCGCATTTATCAATCATAATGTCGGTGATAATCGGCCCCAGATAAATGGAAATCACGCCGCTGACAAGAAACGCCGATGAAATCTGTGTAGACGTCAGCGAATTTTCCTCACCGAACAGCGGGAAGAAATAACTGAGGAAAGACGTACACACCAAATAAGGAATCAGCAGCAGGAAAAAGTAACGCAGGATTCCCGGTCGGAAAAGAAATGTCAGCATTTCTCTGACCGAATGTTTGGATGTGGATTTCTCCAAACGTTCTGTGGCAACGATGCGTTTATCCATGTGCTTTACAATGAAAACCACGGAAGCCAGCGCCACGATCGACGCTCCCAAAAATGCCTCCCGCACGCCGAACCGTTCGCTGATGGCGGAGCCGACCACGGTGCCGCAGTTCATACCCGCCAGATACGCGGCGTTGTAACCTGCAAACCCACTGTTGCGCTGTTTTTCCTCCGCGTATTCCGCCACATAGGAGTTGATTGACGTGGCAAAGCATCCGCCGCCTATGCCGCATACGGAATTCCCCAGAATCAGAATCCCCAGCGTCGGCGCCGTACCGCACAGAGCATTGCCCGCGACGTACATCAGTGCGCCGAAAATACAGAGATTTCTGGCACTGACGCGATTGACAATGAATCCTCCGGCAAAGGCAGTCAGCGCGGCAAACAAAAGCTCGGCGGAAAGAGGGAGCGCAGACGCCATTTCTTTTGGGATCAATGAACCCTCATGCCACAGGCTTTCACCGTAAACAGGCAAAAACGCGGTAGACATATTGGCGGCAAAAAAGAGCAGAAAGGAAACCGGACGAATCAGGCCGGCATTCTTGCGCGTGCAAGAATTTCCGGTGTGTGAATTGTCCTTGCGAAGCTGGAGATAAATCATTACTTCTCCCGCCAGCAGCAGCAGAATAATGACGGTCATGGCGGCATACAGCAGAATATTGAAGAACAGGCGGTTGGATTCGGCGGCAAAAATATACAGATCGGTGCCGACTTCCATGAGCGCCGTCACTTCTCCGGCTGCGTTTTTGATGGGCATCAGCACGAACATATAGCTGCCGTCGGAGCCGTTGTAATTGCCGAACGACATATATTGCCCGGTTTCATAAATTTCCTGCTCGGCGGAGCCTTCAAAGCCACCGGGCATCGGATAACCCGTGCCGTAAAGCGTTTCATCTGAATATGCCTCGTAGACAATCCCGTTATGCACCCTGTAAATGATGCAGTAGATACCGTCCTCGGCATTGATTTCATTTTGGAGCACCGACTTAATCTGCCGGTCGATATGATTGTAAGATTGGCTCATAAAGCTCTCAGGCGATTCCAGCGCATTCACATCGTCTTCGTCGATGGAATTCGCCATGAGCAGGGCGATGTTGGTCATTTTGTTCATAACCTCATTAAAATACCGCTGATTGGTCGTGTTCAGGGTGATACCTGCCACAATGCCGGCGGTGACAATGGCAATGGCCAACAGTCCCAACTGCGTCAGAAATGTCCTGTCGCCGCGGTTCTGACGCAGCAGCAGCACAGCCAGCAGCAACGTGTAAAGAATCGCAACGACCAGAAATCCCGCCGTAACACAAAACACGATTCCTTTGGCAAATACCCACGCGCTTTTTCTGACGGTGTTGCTGTTGAACAACAGGGTCTTACTGACGGCGGAAACCACATAGGCATTGTAATGATTAATGACCTCGCCGGAGTCCTTATCGTAATAATTCTCGGCATATGTAACGGAAACCGTTCCGTTCTTGCAGTTAAGTCCGGTATAAATCGGCAGTTCACTGAACGCATCGGGAAGCCCCTTTAAGGGTTCGCCGCGCGCAATGAATTCTGTCAGTTCCTGCCCGTCATACCTCATAACAACACGGTTGCCGATATCGCTGATATACAGCGTTCCGTCTGTATCAAAAGCCGCTTCGAGCGCCATGGCATAATACTCGGAACTGTTATGCGCTGCCGCGTCAAATATCACGGTACCGTCAGACAGACGAACCACATTGCCGCTTTTGGTGACTGCCACCCCATCGAGCGTCCGGCTGATCGCAATATCCTGTATGGTCATGGAAGCGTTGTCCCACGAATATTGCTTCTGTACTTTGGGTTCTCCATCAGAAGTCATGCGGAGAATCTGTATGTCGTTGTCACTGATCAACGCCGCATACAGAGCATCGTTCAAAAAAGCAAGACCCATCAGATTCTCTCCGGACAGTTCGGTTTCCTCCAGCAGGCAGCCAAGCAGTTTGCCGTTCCCGTCGTATTTCAGAATACGCTCGCTGTTTACGTCTTTGCCGTTGGTATTGATTACCTTGTCAAGCAGATACATATTGCCGTCGTCGTCACAGGCGATTTCTCTGGCATGGAAGAAACCGTCGTTCCGGTTTCCTCCGTCGATTGAAAAAATGTATTCGCCCTTTTCGTTGACCGCCGTGACAGTACGACCGCTGTTCTCAATGAAATAAGACCGAGCATCGCCCGCGCAGAAATACCCCGACATGTCAGATATTTCATATTGCTGTGAAAAAGGACCGATTTTGAACGCGCGGTAACAATTCACGGCAAGCAGCACACAAAACGCTGTGATAATATATATGACCAAGATAAATTTCACAGACGTCAGACGTCCGATGAGCTTCTTCATGGTAATACCCCCTTGATAATCCAAGAGTATTATACATGAACCTCCCTTTTTATGCAAGAGTATATTGAAATATTAATCATTTATATTGCTTTTTTTGAAAATAAATGTTAAAATTTAGAAAACTATTGAGTGAGGTGCAAAATATGCCGGTTTCTATTATTCCTGATGTGACCCGCCTCCCGGAAACCATCAAATTTTCCACACAGTATCATCTTGGCTGGGAATTCAATGATTTTATGTTTCCCACCGTACTTGACAATGAAGATGAAATTGCGAGGCTTACCGACGTTTATCAATCACACGATATGCCACGGGTACGCAGCTTGCACGGCGCTTTTCTCGACGTAACAGTACACAGCGGCGACGCGCGTATCCGTGAAGTGTCCGATTTACGGATCAACCAGAGTATTGCCGCCGCCCAAGCGCTGTCATGCGGCAAAGTGATTTTTCATTCCGGCAGCATTCCCAATTTCCATGACAAGGCCTATTGCGATGACTGGGTCAAAAAAAACGCTGCGTATTGGACTGCCAAAACGCGGCAGTATCCGGGAATTGACCTGCTGATGGAAAACATGTTCGATATGACGCCTGATCTGCTTCTCAGGCTCGGGGAGGAACTGAACGGCGTATCTTGTTTCGGCATATGTCTGGACTTTGCCCACGCGACGGTATTCGGCGAGGGAGAGTACAGCGCCGATGAATTTGTAAAAACGCTGGCTCCCTATGTCAGACATATTCATCTGAATGACTGCGATCTGCGGCACGATCTTCATCTGCCCATAGGTGACGGTCTGATCAACTGGGACAGATTCGCCGAGCTGTACGCGGAGCAAATGAAGGGCGCGTCGATGCTGATCGAAGTCAAAGAGCTGGAAGGACAGAAGCGTTCTCTGGATTTTCTGCTTGAACTTTTCACGCGCCACGGTATTACTCTTTGATCAATACGCTGTATTTTTTTCGCCATTCGATAGGGTGGTATCTGGATTTGTTGCGGCGTATGCCTTCCATTCCCATATCCTCACCCCAGTTGATAATTTTAACATCCGGATGTATCTGCAACGCCATGTTACGGTGCAGGAAATAAGATAAACCGTCGATGGCAACCGCGTTTTTTTGCACATGAAAAAAGACACAATCCTCTGTCAGAAGCTCTCCGAAGCCAAAGGAAAGCGGCTGCCCTTTTTCATAAACAATTCCCAGCAGGTGGCGGTTCGGCATTTCGATTTCCTCAAGGCGGTCAAACGCCTTCTTTTCACAGCCGAAACGACATTCTGCGCAACTGTGCCGTGCGCACCATTTGTCAAATACCGCTGTACAGTCGCTACGCACGGCAGCGTCACTAAAGTGACCCCGCACCAGAATCGCGTCGGGATGAAGCCGGACAAAACGGTTGTATTCATGCCGCCTGGTTTTATTCCGTGAACCAACAATATCGGAAAAATCGGCATTATCATAGATATAATCGCTGTAGTTTTCGTCAAATGACACTTCACATGAAAAAGGCAGCTTTCTCAGCAGAGTTACATCGCTTTCGCTCACACATTCCAGCCTGAGCGGAATATGAGCGTCCGCAAAAAGCTGCCTCAAAAAGAGAATATCATCTTCTATAAGCCTGACATTCTCCCCAAACAGCGCATAAATGCTGATCTCATGATCGGCTCCCAGCCCCAAAACAAACACCGCATGCGGCGTAGTTCTGATGCGATAATGCATAGATTCCGCCCACAGATAGCAGGAGGTAAAGGAAAGATCACCTATTGTGATTTTGCGTCGATATTTCTCGAATTCCGCAAAATCCGAAATATCGGGCAGATGAAATATATTTTCAGCGGTCATTTTTTCTATAAACCCGATTTGCTCGGATACCTCCAACGACATACGTCCTGCCCCCTTCATGGGTATCATTTTATCAGAAGCATATAATAAAGTCAAGGAGTGAATTAATGTGGCACATGGACAAACATCAAACAAAAGAACACGTCTTATATTGTCTGCGGTTTCGCTGCTTTTAGGCACAACAGCCCTCATTCTGTGGTGGCTCTGGGGCAACGGAGAATTATTACCTTCCACGAAGCTGACCCTTCGGAATGTGGTTTATGCCTGTTCTGACGCAAACGGCAATCTCTTTGTGACGGACAACGAATGCCGACGCGTCTCCTGCATTTCGCCGGACGGAAAGGTGCAATACATCATCCCCGACGTTCCTTTTGAAGGTATCGGCTTTGTCACGGATATGGTCCCAGCCGGAGACGGCGGCTGCTACGTGCAGTATCTTTTTCAGAATACGGAATCCTATACAACCAAATTCGAGTCCATTTGTAAATTCAATTCCCACGGAAAGCTGGAAAAAGAGGTTTTCCGTATGGATTATCAGAATGCGGAAAATCCACCCCACCGCAACAACAGCATTTTTGGAATGACGCTCATAGGCGACAAGCTGATGCTGATGCTTAGGAGCGGAACGGATATTTCCATTGTGTCAGTCGATCCGAATGTCAATATAGCCTTTGAAACCGGCCGCATCAATGCGGAGGATGCCGCCTTCATGCATTTATTGGCGCGGTTTATTTCTGAGGATCAATACCTGTTTACGACAGCGGACGGCGGCGTCGGCCTCGGCCGGATAAACGGGGAGGAAACCGTTCTGCACCGATTCGATTATTCCGTTGACGGAGGCGGCATTCAGCCCAATTATATCGCGGGAGACGCGGAACATATTTATATCAATGACATCAGCGGCGGGACCATCTTTCTGGTTGGCAGCGACGGTACATACCAAAATATTTCCGGCGACTTTACGTGCAGCGGACTATATTTCTGTCAGGGGATGCTCACCACTATTTCAGGGGATTCGCTGCTGATGATCTCCCAAAACGGAGACTGTCAGCAAAAGGGACCGGTCTTTGTCAAAAAACCGATTCTGTATATTCCGTCCTACCTTGCGCTGGGCTGCGCGGTGGCCGCGCTGTGCCTGTTATGCTGCGTGTTGATTTCTCTTTTGAAGCAAAAGGGAAACGGCATACGGCTCTCTATTTTTGTCAAGCAGATTCTGGCCACTGTTCCCATCATATTGGCGATGCTTGCCATCAGCCTCAATTATGTGAGCAGCTCCGTCATGCGTATTCTCATGGAGAATATGGAAAATCGGGTCATGGGGTTTACCGTGTTGAATTCGGACAAATTCAACGGAGATGAAATTGAAACGCTGACGGGCTACAGCAGCCTGAACACCGATGAATTCAAGCACATGCACGCCAACCTGCAGGGAATCCTCAACGATAACAAGGACACATGGAACCAATCCTATTACACAGCCATTTATCTGCTGCGCGGATACGACCTGTATCTGCTGGCTATCAGCAACGATTCCTCTCCGAATTTCAGCTATTATGATACCATTGACGAATCCGCGCCGGAATGGGATGCGTTTCATGACGGGCAGAGCTTTGTCAATACCTATTCGGACTTTGAAGGCGACTGGGTATATGCGCAGACGCCAATCTACAATTCTACCGGTGAAATTGTTGCCGTACTGGAAACAGGCGCCGATCTGAACGCCTATCAGCTCATGACGGAAAACCTGATCTGGGAAACCATCGGTAAGTTCCTGCTGTTTTTCCCGATTTTTATTTTCTGCATGGTAGCGGTGGCACTGTTGACCCTGCGTCAGATCAGAAAAACTTCCGACGCGGTATCCGAGATAGCCAAGGGCAATTTCAATGCCCGCATTAACAGATTGTCACATGATGAAATCGGCGACATAGGGCGCGGCGTGAATACGATGGCGGAAAAGCTCGCGGTTTCCTTCCGCAACACAGAGCAGCTCAAGGACACATATTTTAAATTTGTTCCTATACAGTTCATGCAGCTTCTGCAAAAGAAATCCATCACCGATATTCATTTGGGAGACGCGGTCTGTACAGACATTACGGTTTTGTTTTTTGACATACGTGCCTTTTCCAAAAAATCGGAAATGATGACCACATCAGAAAATTTTTCATTTGTCAACGCGATCACCGAAACAGCCGGACCCATCATCCGCAAGTACAGCGGATTTGTGGATAAATACATTGGCGACGCGGTCATGGCGCTTTTTACCGATGCGAAGTCCGCTGTGGACGCGGGTATTGAACTATACCGGTCCATTGTGCTGGACAGAGGCACCTTCCAGTTTGGCGGAGAGGAAATCCGTATCGGTATCGGTATTCATTCGGGTATGTCCATGCTGGGCATTATCGGTGAACAGGAACGTCTTTCCAGCACCGTCATTTCCGACACCGTCAACCTTGCCTCACGGCTGGAATCACTGACCAAACAATATGCCACCGGTATGATTATCTCCAAAGATACGCTGGACAGGCTTTCAGATGCCGAGGAATATAACCTTCGCTTTCTCGGCATGGTACAGGTGGCTGGCGTCAATGAAATCAAAGCGCTCTATGAGGTGCTGGATTGCCTGGACGACCGGGAACGCATGGTCCGAACCAATACCAAAGACGTCTTTGAAAACGGTGTTAAAAAGCTCCACCTCGGCAACTGCGAAGGAGCGCTCCAATGTTTCCGTCAGGTAGCCGGAGCCAATCCCAACGACAAATGCATTGCTAAATATATCGCGTTGGCCGAAGAAAGCCTTCAGTCCCCTGACAGCGTCAGCCGCGTAATACGTTTTATGCAAAAATAGGAAGCGGTAAATCGTTTCACCGCAGACAAATCAATGATAGCGGAGCAAAAATCATATAATAAGCAGATCACGCATGGGAGTGACAATACGTCGTCACTGCAAGTGCTTGGTCTGTTATTTTTGGAACTATAAATGAGCACGATAAAAAAGTACACAAAAAATAAGGACGGGAGCGATTGTCCTATGAATAAAAGTATACATGAGTCAAAAGAAATTTGCAATAGGTTGAGAGAAAATAATTTGATGAGTGCCATTTCGGAATATGCGCTTGGCTATATCATGTCAATATTGATTACAGCATTTAGCTGTGGCTATCGTGGGAAAACAGTAGACATAGCAAGAAACAGTGATCGTCACCGTACAAGTATTTCACGATTTTTGAGATATGAAGAATGGGATGACAGTGCGTTGGAAGAAACCATGAGAAAGTTGGTCATCGACATTATTTACGGAGAATCACGGAAAAGCGGTATGCCTATTCTCTTCATCGTGGACGATACCATATCCTCCAAAACCAACCCCTCATCGAAAGCATCTCACCCCATTGAGGCAGCATCGTTTCACTTCTCTCACCTGAAAAAGAAACAGGACTACGGTCATCAGGCTGTCAGCGTCATGTTATCATGTAATGGAATCACTTTGAATTATGCCATCGTGATGTACGATAAATCGGTTTCAAAAATCGACATTGTAAAGCAATTGGCGCAAAATCTTCCTTCCGCCCCGAATCCTTCGTATCTGCTTTGTGACAGTTGGTACGTTTGCGGGAAGCTGATGGATGTTTTTGCTACAAAAGGCTTTTACACTGTCGGTGCATTGAAGTCCAATCGTGTTTTGTATCCCTATGGTGAAAAAGTAAATGTCTCTGGGTTTGCTAAAACATTAAGTCGTATTGCGCTCTTTCACGTCGTCACCGTGAAGGGTCGGAAGTACTATGTTTACCGTTATGAAGGCAAGCTCAATGACATTGAAAAAGCGGTTGTTCTGATTTGCTATCCTGTCAGCGCATTCGGACAAGAAAAAGCTCTCCGTTCATTTATCTGTACCAACACCGACCTTGCTTCCGATGAAGAGATTCTGAATCTTTACGCTGTACGTTGGGAAATTGAAGTCTACTTCCGTGACTGCAAGAACAAGCTGGCTCTCAACAAATATCAGATCCGCTCTGCCAACGGCATTAAGCGTTTCTGGTTAATCACTTCCCTTGCCTATCTGCTTGCTTGTCTGGAGTCACCTTCCTTCGATTTTTCTGAAGGGTATGCCTCACTCTCCCAGACTATCTGCGTTGAAAGGTTTTCCTTTATTTTTGACTTTGTTAAAAATGGTGGGGAGAAGTCTGCCCTTTTGGCTATGGTCGCTTAATTGCCTTTTGTGCATTTTGACGAATGTGCCTCTT
>CACWOA010000031.1 GCA_902762395.1 uncultured Ruminococcus sp. | reverse complement strand
TGTCAAGATGTACGGTCTGCCCAACTACGACGAGATGGACCCCACGCCGTTTGTGGCGATCACTTACTTTATCCTCTTCGGCATCATGTTTGCCGATGTGGGTCAGGGACTTTGCCTGTCGCTTATCACATGGATTGCCATGTGGAAGATGAAGAAGATGGAACTGGGCAAATGCATCGCAATGTGCGGCATTTCCTCCGCCATCTTTGGCGTGCTGTTCGGCTCGGTGTTCGGCTTTGAAGAGGCACTCAATCCCTTCTGGGGCTGGGTGCATGAAAAGACGGGCATTCCGCTGATGGAGGGCAAGCTGCTCGACGTCAATCAGCTCAGCACGGAACTGATCTACGCCGCCATCGGCATCGGCGTGGTGCTGGTGCTGGTCGCGATTGCGCTCAATATCTATACCAAATGCAAGCAGCACAAATACGGCAACGCGCTGTTCAGTCAGAACGGTGTGGCGGGTTTCCTTTTCTACGGAGCCACCGTGTTCGGGCTGATCGGTCAGATGTTCTTGGGTCTGAAACTGCTCACGCTGCCCTATGTGGTGGGACTGATTATCATTCCGGCGGTGCTGATCTTCTTCAACGAACCGCTCAGCGAACTGATCGAGGGCAAAAAGGACTGGTTCCCCGAGAAAATCGGTGACTTCCTCATGCAGAACGTCTTTGAAATGCTGGAAGTCGTGCTGTCCTATGTGTCCAATACCGTCAGTTTCCTGCGTGTGGGCGCGTTCATCCTCGTGCATGCCGGCATGATGACGGTGGTCTTTACGCTGGCGGAAATGATCGGCGGCGCGGGATACTGGATTACCGTGGTGATCGGCAATATCATCATCATGGCGCTTGAAGGCCTGCTGGTCGGCATCCAGGCGCTGCGTCTCGAATTCTACGAAATGTTCAGCCGCTTCTTTACCGGAGAGGGTCGCCCCTTTAAATCCGCCGCGACCGTTGCGGAGGAACTGAAAAAATAAAGGCAATTGTCTCAGTGTTTCGCTGGATGGCGTGGCATTGGGAATGCATCAAGCTATACATCCTATACGAAAAAATCAATCTGTTGGAGGAAATCAAAATGAACGTACTTGTTTATACTGTCCCTGTGATCGCCGTATTTGCCGCCGCCTATGCCGCTATGCGCGCTTTCCGCAAGACCGGAAGCGGCAGAAAGGCGATGAAGGTCAACTTTGCCGCCGTCGCTCTCGTATTTGCCGTCTGTGTGTTCGGCGCGATGTCAGCCTTTGCTTCGTCCGATAAGAGCGCATCCACTACTACAGCCGCTACCACTGCCGCCACAACCGCCGCACAGGCAGCCGAGACAGCGGATGCGACTGAAACAACCGAAGCTGCCGAAGCCGCTTCCGACATGGGGATGGCGGTAGGTCTGGGTCTGCTGGCGGCGGCGCTTTCCACCAGCCTGAGTGGTATCGGCGGCGGTATCGCCGTTGCGTCGGCAGCTCCTGCCGCCATCGGCGCGACCAGCGAGGATCCCAAGGCGTTCGGTAAGGCGCTGATCTTCGTGGCGCTGGGCGAATCCATCGCTCTGTACGGTCTGGTTATTGCCATCATGATTCTGAACAAGATTCCCAATATTACCCTTTAATCGGGTTCATCTCAACCCCAAAAACGGCAGCCGCACCGGCACCGGCAAAACGCTGTCGGTGCCGGTGTATGCCGTGCCGAACTTTTGAGAGAAAGGACGGACTGTATTTTGAAATTTTACCTGATCAGCGACAATATCGACACAGCCACCGGTCTGCGTCTGGCAGGCATTGAAGGGGTGGTCGTGCACGAGGATTACGAGGTGGAGAGCGCCCTTAAAAGCGCCATGGCGGACGAATCGGTCGGCATTATTCTGATGACCGAACGGCTTGTCTCGCTCTGTCCCGATCTGGTGTATGACCTCAAGCTCAACACCGTCCGACCGCTCATTGTGGAGATTCCCGACCGTCACGGCAACGGACGCGCCAAGGATTCCATCTCCCGTTATGTGCGGGAAGCCATCGGCGTTCGGATTTAAGACAATAATTGATTACACCCTATGAAACGAAGGGGATGAACGAAAAATGTTGACACAGGAAGAAAAGCTCAGCAAGTTTATGATTGCGATCAACGAATATGCGCAGGAGCAGCGCGACAGGATCATGCGCGAGGTTGAGGCGCAGAACAACATTGAACTGGAAAAGGCGGAGAAGGAATTCCGCGAGGAATCCTACCGCACGATCCAGCGCCGGACAGGCGAAGTGCGCAGCATGATCAGCCGCGAGATAGCGGGCAAGGAAATCGCGGGCAAAAAGGCGCTTCTCGAGCGCCGCAACGCCATTGAAAACGAGGTCTTTCAGCGGGCGGCGGTCAAGATAGAGGAATTCACCAAGACCGACGCTTACAAGACCTATCTCAGAAAAGCCGCCATCGAAGTGCGCAAGGTGTTTGCCAGGTGCGGCGAGGAAAAGATGGGCGCCACGGTGATCTATATCCGCGACCGTGACAAGAAATGCTCTCCTCTCATCAAGACCGCATTTGGCGACTGCACGGTGAAGGTGGCGCAGGATATCCTTTTAGGCGGACTGCGCGCCGAAAATACCGAGATTGGCAGAGTGGTGGACGTCACCCTCGATGTGGCGCTTCAGCAGCAGCACGAGTGGTTTGCAGAGAATTCCGGGCTGACCATTTCGTAATATTTTTGAAGGAGAGATGCCATTCATGGAAAAAGCATACAAGATTTACGGCATCAACGGTCCTGTCGTCACCATTCAGGGCAAGACCGGGCTGACTATGATGGAAATGGTGTATGTCGGTGAGCAGCGCCTGGCGGGCGAGGTCATCGGCATTACCAGTGAATATACGACCATTCAGGTCTATGAGGAAACCACCGGACTGACGCCTGGCGCGCCGGTGTATGCCACGGGCGGTCTGCTTTCCGCCACGCTTGGTCCCGGCATCCTCGACAATATCTTCGACGGCATCGAGCGTCCTCTGAAAGAAATCGAGCGGCTTTCGGGCAGCGCATTCATCAACCGCGGCGCAAGCGTTCCCTCCCTCAATACCGAGCGCGAGTGGAATGTGACCGTAAAGGTGCAGCCCGGCGACCGTCTGGAGGGCGGCATGATCTATGCCATCTGTCCCGAAACCTCCATTATCGAGCATCGTTGTCTGGTGCGCCCCGGACTCTCGGGCGTGGTAGAGAGTGTTGCTCCCGACGGAAAGTATAAAATTAACGACACCGTCGTCACGTTAAAGGATGACAGCGGTCATACCCATGAACTGACGCTCTGCCAGAAATGGCCGATTCGTCATCCCAGACCCATCAACGAGCGCCTTTACGCCAACATTCCGCTGGTGACGGGGCAGCGTGTCATCGACGCGCTGTTCCCCATCGCCAAGGGCGGCACGGCGGCCATCCCCGGCGGCTTCGGCACGGGCAAGACCATGACGCAGCACCAGCTTGCCAAGTGGTGCGACGCGGATATCATCGTTTACGTCGGCTGCGGCGAACGCGGCAACGAGATGAGCCAGGTCTTGGAGGAATTCTCCTCCCTGATCGACCCGAAGTCCAACCGCCCCATGACCGACCGCACCTGTCTGATTGCCAATACCTCCAATATGCCGGTGGCGGCGCGTGAAGCGTCCATCTACACAGGCATTACGCTGGCGGAATATTACCGCGACATGGGGTATCACGTCGCCATCATGGCGGACTCGACCTCCCGCTGGGCGGAAGCGCTGCGTGAAATCAGCGGTCGTCTGGAAGAAATGCCCGCCGAAGAAGGCTTCCCCGCCTATCTGCCCTCCCGCCTGTCGGAATTCTACGAGCGCGCGGGACTGGTGGAGGCGCTTTGCGGCAAACAGGGTTCCGTCACGATCATCGGCGCGGTTTCGCCGCAGGGTTCCGACTTCTCGGAGCCTGTCACCCAGAACACCAAGCGCTTCACCCGCTGCTTCTGGGCGCTGGATAAATCGCTCGCCTACGCGAGACATTACCCCGCCATTAACTGGCTCGACAGCTACAGCGAATACGCCGGCGATCTGGAAAAATGGTACGCCGACAACGTGGGCGAGGACTTCATGAAGTGCCGCGAGCGTTTTGCTGCCCTGCTGCAGGAAGAAGCCAGCCTGATGGAAATTGTCAAGCTGATCGGTTCCGACGTGCTGCCGGATGACCAGAAGCTCATCATCGAAATTACCAAGGCTATCCGCGTGGGATTCCTCCAGCAGAACGCCTTCCATAAAGACGACACCTATGTGCCGCTGACCAAGCAGCTCAAAATGATGCGCGCTACGCTCCATCTTTACGATACGGCGGCATATGCCGTGTCGCAGGGCGTGCCGCTTTCCAAAATCACCGACAGCGGCCTCTTTGACAAGATCGTGCGTATCAAGTATGACGTTCCCAACGACCGGGAAGAACTGCTCGACAACTACACGCGCGAGATTGACGAAGTGATGAACACATTCAGCGTGTAAATTCTCAGGGAAGGAAGTAATACCATGATTTTTGAATATATTGGCGTCAAGGAGATCAACGGTTCGCTGATCGTCCTCGACGATGTCGATTGCCCTTCCTATGAGGAAATCGTGGAGATCCGCCTTGACAACGGCACCGTCCGTCACGGGCGTATCGTGGCAATTGAGGGCAGCCGGGCGGTCATTCAGGTGTTCGAGGGGACGCGCGGCATTTCGCTGCAAAACACCCACACCCGCCTCAAGGGTCGTCCGATGGAGCTTGACCTCTCGCCCGAAATCCAGGGCAGAATTTTCAGCGGCGTCGGCGCTCCGATCGACGGTCTGGGCAGAATCTACCCCGAAAAGCGCATGAACGTCAACGGTACCCCCATCAATCCGGTGTCCCGCGTCTATCCGCAGAACTACATCTGCACGGGCATATCCTCCATCGACACGCTGATTACGCTGATTCGCGGGCAGAAGCTGCCCATTTTCAGCGGCTCCGGCATGAAGCACAACGAACTCGCCGCCCAGATCGTCCGTCAGGCGAAGATCGCCAACGACGAGGACGCGAAATTCTGCATTGTGTTTGCCGCGATGGGCGTTAAGAACGACGTGGCGGACTATTTCCGCCGTTCCTTTGAGGAATCCGGCGTATTGCAGCGCGTGACGATGTTCCTCAACCTCGCCAACGACCCGATCATCGAGCGTATTCTCACCCCCCGCTGCGCGCTGACGGCGGCGGAATACCTCGCCTTTGAACACGATATGCATGTGCTGGTCATCATGACCGACATGACCTCCTATGCCGAAGCCTGCCGTGAATTCTCCTCCTCCAAGGGCGAAATTCCCGGACGTAAAGGCTATCCGGGCTACCTGTATTCCGACCTCGCTTCGCTCTATGAACGCGCGGGCATGATTAAAGGACACAAAGGCTCGGTCACGCAGATTCCCATTCTCACCATGCCCAACGACGATATAACACATCCGGTTCCCGATCTGACGGGTTATATCACGGAGGGACAGATCGTTCTCGACCGCGCGCTTGACGGTTCGGGCATTTATCCGCCGGTTTCCATCCTGCCGTCGCTTTCCCGTCTGATGAAGGACGGCATCGGCGAAGGCTTCACCCGTGAAGACCATGCGGCGCTTTCCAACCAGTTGTTTGCCTCCTATGCCAAGGTGCAGGATGCTCGCTCGCTCGCGTCGGTCATCGGTGAGGAAGAACTCTCCGACAACGACAAGAAGCTGCTGGAATTCGGCAAGAAGTTTGAGAACACCTTCATCCGCCAGAGCGAAAACGAAGCGCGTTCGATGGAGCAAAGCCTGACGCTGGGCTGGGAACTGCTGTCGCAGCTCCCCCGCGAAGAACTCGACCGCGTGGACAACGAAACGCTGGAAAAATATTATCACGTCCCCGCCAAGGAAGCATAACACGAAGTGCGCCCCATCAGGCGAAAGAATCAGGAAAGGACTGAGGTCATGTGGCTGTGAATGCCGTACCCACAAAGGGAAATCTGATTGCCACTAAAAAATCGCTGGAATTGGCCAGAGTGGGCTATGACCTGCTGGACCGCAAGCGCAATATTCTGGTGCGCGAAATGATGACGCTGATGGACAGAGCCGCCACCATCCAGGGCGAAATCGACAACAACTATTCCGAAGCGTATTATGCCCTCCAGCGCGCCAACATCGTCTTTGGACTTTGTGAACCGCTGGCGGAGGCGGTGCCGGTGGACAACGGGCTCACCATCGACTACCGTTCTGTCATGGGCGTGGAGATTCCCACCGTCAAGCTCGAAGAACGCCCGCTGACTATTCCTTTTGGTATGTACACCTCCAATTCCATGATTGACGAGGCGTATCTGAAATTCCAGGAGGTCAAGCGGCTGACGGCGGTGCTGGCCGAGGTGGAAAACTGCGTTTACCGCCTTGCCGACGCGATCAAAAAGACCCAGAAGCGCGCCAACGCCCTCAAAAATATCATGATTCCCAAGTTTGAGGCGACGGTCAAATACATCACCGACGCGCTCGACGAAAAGGACAGAGAAGAATTCAGCCGCCTCAAAGTCATCAAGGCGATGAAGAAGTAGAGTTCTGTCCTTGTTTGAGAGTGTTTTTTCTATTTTTCTATAATGACAAAACCAACTCTGAGACATTTTTTGTCAGGGAGTTGGTTTTTTTGATGCTATCGGCATATAAGTGGAATATTATTGTGCGATCTTAACAACCGGATGCCTATGATATTATCTATATCATATGTTGACAAATTGCGCAAAATGTAGTAATATTTCAGTATAACCTTTTATGAATTATTGTTAAAGGTGATTCTTAAAAGTGTGTGTTTGAAAATCATATTATATCTTGAAAGGGTTGATTGATTCAATGAATTGCAAGAAATTGTTAGCGTTTGCGCTGACAGCGGCATTGTTTGTCTCCGCGTGTACCAATGTATTCGCGGCGGCAGTTGCTGCTCTTCAGATGACGGTAAGTCAGCCTGTTGATTTGAACGTTGACCAGTCGCCAGAGGGTGTCGTAGTGGCAGAAGACGAAGTCGTTTCCATGCGGGAAACACAGGTGCAGGCGAACGCTGGCAAAACCAGCGGCACCTGTGGTGCCAGCCTCAAATGGAACTACAATACTTCCAGCTGCGTTCTCACTATCAGCGGCAGCGGTGCCATGAAAAAATGGTCATTTTCGGATGCGAAACCGTGGGAAACCTATAAGAAAAAAATAAAAAAAGTCATCATTAATGACGGTGTAACTTCAATTGGCGACTATGCGTTTAATCAACACTCAGGTATAACCCATGTTACAATACCCACTTCCGTGAAATCCATCGGAATTAGTGCATTCGAGTCATGTACTGCCTTGACGGAATTATACATTCCTGATTCGGTAACATATATTGGCGACGGTGCGTTTTGTGCATGCCATTGCTTGAAAAAAATAACCATTCCTGCAACCGCAAAGGTTGCATCCGACTGCATATTTCTTGTGAATGGATGTAGCAGTTTAACAGAAATAGCCATTCCAAATACTGTGAAGGAAATAGGATTTGCGGCATTCGGGGGTTGCAGTAGTCTGAAAAGCATTATCGTACCGAAATCCATTCAGGTGGTTTACAAACAGGCGTTTAGCGGTTGTGAGCAACTGAAAGATGTTTATTATGCCGGTTCTCAATCGGATTGGAGAGGAATCAGTGTCGATAACAGAGGTAATGAAAGTTTTTATTGCAACGCCACTGTTCATTATAACTACAAGGCTCCTTCCACTGCTTCCATTGCTTCCATTGCTTCCATTGCCATTGTTAAAAAGCCCAGCAAACAAACCTACACGGTGGGAGAAACTTTTACCAGTGCCGGAATGAAATTAAAGGTGACGTATTCTGACAATACCACCAAAGAAATCGCAAGCGGCTTCACCTGTACGCCATCCGGTAAGCTGAATACCGTCGGTCAGCAGAAAATTGTCGTAACCTATGGCGGCAAGTCCACAGGCTTCTATGTGACCGTTAACAAGGCAGGAAAAGCAGTGAATGCCGTTGCCATTGTCAAAAAGCCCAGCAAGCAGACCTACACGGTGGGAGAAACCTTTACCAGTGCCGGAATGAAATTGAAAGTGACGTATTCTGATAACACCACCAAAGAAATCACAAGCGACTTCACCTGTACGCCATCCGGCAAACTGAATACCGTCGGTCAGCAGAAAATTGTCGTAACCTATGGCGGTAAGTCAACGGGTTTCTATGTGACCGTCAACAAGGCGGGAAAAGCAGTGAATGCCGTTGCCATTGTCAAAAAGCCCAGCAAACAGACCTACACGGTGGGAGAAACCTTTACCAGTGCTGGAATGAAATTAAAGGTGACGTATTCTGACAACACCACCAAAGAAATCACAAGCGGCTTCACCTGTACCCCCTCCGGCAAGCTGAATACCGTCGGTCAGCAGAAAATTGTTGTGTCTTACGGCGGCAAGTCCACAGGCTTCTATGTGACCGTCAACAAGGCAGTTTCAAGCATTGCAGTAAATACAAAGCCCACCAAACAAACTTATACGGCAGGGGATACGCTGAACACTGCCGGGATGAAAATCAAAGTCACCTACACTGATAAAACCACTAAAGTGATAACAAAAGGCTTTACTTGCTCGCCTACCAAATTGAACACCGTAGGACAGCAAAAGATCACCGTGTCTTATGGGGGTAAAACAACTAATTTTACGGTGAAAGTCAATAAAAAGACAACAAAGGTAAAATCTATCGCCATCAGTAATAAGCCATCCACACTTTCTTATCGTAAAGGTGAAACGCTCAAAACGTCCGGTATGAAACTGAAAGTAACTTATACAGACGGCACATCCAAAGTGATTACAAGTGGCTTTACCTGTTCTCCGACCAAACTGAATACGGCGGGAAAACAGAAGATTACAGTATCTTATGGGGGCAAGACCACCACATTCACCGTAACAGTCAGTTCCCTGCAAAAAATCACACAATCCAATGTCGCTACCGTTCTGGAAAAGCAAATCAGATGGTATGCTGCCTATCGGAATAGCTTTACATGGCATTCGTTTAAAAAAACAGGTAGAAATATAGCGTTTACCGATTCTTATGGTGTGGAATATTATAGAGTTTACGACTATAACAGCATTAAAGAGGTGCAAAATGAACTGAGTAAATATATGATTGTTCCTACTAATTGTGTCAAGCAAAGAAGCTTGCTGAAAGAAAAAAGCGGCAAGCTATATGCTATGGAATTCTATGGAGGCGTCGTTGCTTATGATTTGAAAAGCGTTACCTTGAAAGAGTTCAAAAACAACGCGTATTATGTCTATGTGAATGTGTATGAGGTAACAGAGTATTACAACAAGGATCTTTTAAAAGTAGTTGAAAAAGACGGACAATATAAAATTGAAAGCTTTGTAGAGGGAAATACTGATTATGATGCTCCGCGTGATATGGATAGTCATCCGGAAAGATATCATCTCGTTGCAGGTCTTGGTGATTAAATAAGATCACGCTCGTCGTCACCTACGGCGGCAAATCCACCGGATTCTATGTGACGGTCGCGTAAATTCTCACAAATCGACCCCTCATTTCCAAAACAAAACAAACCGCGCCTGCGGCGCTTCGTTGCAATCGAAGCCCGCAGGCGCGGTTTTCTTTTTGGGTGCTGTCAGGGAGAGAGAGGCGGAACGAAGCATCATTTCCACTTCGGCGCGTCGTCGGCATACAGACGGGTAAGGGTTTCGCTGTCGGCGATGCCGGTTTCGGGAAGACCGGCTTTTTTCTGGAATCTCCTGACGATTTTTTCAGTGTACTCACCGAAATAGCCGGTGCAGCTTTTGTCGTCAATATAACCGAGTGCGGCAAGGCGCTTTTGCATCTCCGTCACGTTCTTGTTTTTGTCACCCGTTTTCAGGGTCTGATAGGCAGGGGAAGCGGCGGCGGTGGTCGTTTGTGTTTCGGTCGGCGCGGCGGTGGTCTGTGTTTCGGTCGGCTCGGCAGCGGGTTCTTCGGTCGCCTCCGTATCGGGATTGACAGGTTCCGTGGCGGATGTCCCGGTGCTTTCGGATGCGGTGGATGAATCGGCGCCCGCAGACAGGTGACCGTTGTTTTGGGACAGGCGGTTTTTGATGATAAAAGTGGCGCAGACCGCCGCCACCAGAAGAGCGGTCAGTATGAAGAATCCCGCAAAGGATTTGGAGGAGGAAGCGCTTCCGAAGGATAACCCCCCTTCATGGGAACGGTCGGAACCCTTGCCCTCAAAATCTGCGAAAAGGTCTTCGGAATCGGACAGAGGTCCGTCGGTTTTCTCCAAACGGAAGAAGCCGTCGCCGTCCTCAAAATCGGTCGGCGTATTTTCGGCGCCGTGTCTGTGAAACCGCGAAGCACTTTGCTCCGTCTGCTGGCTGGCGGGAACATCAGGGACCTCATTGCTGACATTGGCGCTGCCGCGTCTGTGGAACCGGGAGGACGCGGACGACCGGGATGTATCCTTATCCGACGGTTCGGAAGGGTCTTCAAAAGCGGGATCATATTCTTGATACGGCAAAACAATCAATCCTTTCTGATGAGAGGGAATGTACTTTTCATACAGTTTATCAAAAAAAACGCTTTGTGTCAATCCTGCCGCCGGAAAAATCAGGCGGCAAAAACGGAAAAACCGGAAATAATGCTTTCCCAAAATAAACTTCAGTTGGCGCTTATTGACATTATTCTGTCTAAGTGTTATACTAATAATAACCCGAACTTTATTTTTTTATATAAGGAGGATAAGCCTGTGAAAAAAATGCTTTCCACTTTGCTGACATTCCTGTTGGCAATGAGCGCCATGGTTGTGTTTTCCTCATCGGTATCGGCGTCGTCCGGACAACTGTCGTTGTCGGGCAATACGGCGTCGGCTTTGCCGGGCGGCAGCGCAACGGTGACCTTTTCTCTCGAAAACAATCCCGGCTTTTCGTATCTCTCGCTTACGGCGGATTACGACGGCAGCGTGATGACGTTAAAATCCGCTGCGAACAAGAATCTGTTTGACAGCGATGTGAATTATGTGACCGGACCGAGTGTGGCGCAGAAGCCCTATCGGATGATCTGGAGTTCCGTCTGGGATGAGTATAGCGAGGGGGAACTGATTTCCCTGACCTTTACCGTGGCGGCAAAAGCCTCTCCCGGCACCTATCCTGTTACCGTCAAGGTGACGGAGTGCAGTGATGAGGACGGACACACCGTGGCAACTGTCGCTTCGGTCAAGGGCTATGTCAAGGTACGCCCCAAGACCGATTCCGTCGCTTCCGTTTCGCTCAAAAAGAAGCCGACTAAGATGACCTATGAGGTGGGCGACAGATTTGATCCGAGCGGAATGGCGCTGACCGCCACTTACTCTGACAATATGACGGCGGAAATTACCGAGGGCTTTACCTGCACTCCCTCGCAACTGACCACAGCCGGGCAGCAGAAGATTGTCGCTACCTTCGGCGGCAAATCGACCGGGTTTTATGTGACAGTCAAGACCGTCAATCTCACTTCCATCACGCTCAAGAGCAAGCCGACCCGCCAAACCTACACTGTCGGCGACGCCTTTGACCCGAGCGGCATGGTGCTGAAAGCCAATTTCGACAACGGCAAGAGCGTCGATGTGACCGACGGCTTCACCTGCACGCCTTCCGGCAGACTCAGCACCATCGGGCAGCAGAAGATCGTGGTCTCCTACGGCGGCAAGTCTACCGGATTCTATGTGACAGTCAATAAGATTCCTGAAATCGTTTCCATCTCGGTCAAGACCAAACCTGCCAAGCAGGTTTACATGGTGGGCGAGAGCTTTTCGTCCGCCGGCATGAAGCTGACGGCTTTCTATGATGACGGCACCAAGAAGGAAGTGACCAGCGGCTTTACCTGCACACCTTCCGGCAAACTGA